>CAZLRY010000715.1:0-1500 GCA_964561675.1 uncultured Chitinophaga sp. | reverse complement strand
TTGCCACAATTAATCGCATCATTGTCGCCCCGAATGTTTTTTCCCACCCCATCGGGGTGCATTGTTGGTAGCATCAATGCCGCCCCGAATGCTCCCTTCACCCTGTAGGGGTGTATGGTTGGTGTCAAAATTATCGTTGGTAAAACATCATCCCTCATCCCCCGCCCAATAACAACGGCGCGGCCCGGAGGCCACGCATAGCATGGCACGTGCATTTTCAACGGTCGCCAAAGGCGACAATATAGCATTTCAAAGCAGGATGCTTTGAACGCTGACGGACATCCCGTTTTTTTCAATATCCCAATTCCCAATTCCCATTCCCCATTCCCCAATCCCCCAATCCCCCAATCTCCCTAAATTTGACCCTGCCCGCCCACCGTTTAAAAGGCGGCTGCCCCCTTATCATGAAAAATTCATTCTTGATCACCAGTCTGCTCTTGCTGGTCCTCAACGCCCGCTCCCAAACCGTAGACTCTATTATCACTGCCCCGCAGACCATTAAGGTATCGATGTCCACACCTCAGCCGCGGTTGAATGAAACGTTTGAGATCACGGTGGATGCCAGTGATATCCGGGACAATATTTTCAAATCTGTTAAAGGGAGACTGGGTTTTCCGGAGGATATGGGTTCAATGGAAAGCGGTAAACTAAAAACGAAAGTGAAGGCCCTTTCTTTGGGGAAAAACCAAATGGGTCCATTTGAATTTTATATCGACAAAACCCGTTACACGTCGGCTATAATCAGTTATGAAGTAATTGATCCATTACCCCAGACGGACAAAGGCATCTGGATCCGGCAGATAAGAACGGGCGAGGATGCTTTTTGTATCATCATTGAACAACGGATCCCGGCCGTCACGAAGTCGGGAAGGACGGCTGACAACGGAATCTCCATTACGACCGAACCGGTTGCTGAAGAAATGGTGGAGTTTAAATACAACGACTCCATTGACGGTATTTCTGCCGGAAATTCTGAAAGAACCAGCAGTTTCAGCAGCCTGGAGAAGGACGGGGAAAATATCCCTTTCAAATACAGCTTCGGGATTTACCACTTCAGCATTAAAGACGATAAAGCAAAAATCAGGATCACCCGGGACCTGTTTAAGAACCTGCCGGAAGATTATAAGTTTGAGGAGATCGTGGTGCAGTAGAGCTTGGATGATAGGCCTGCCTGCCGGCAGGCAGACTTTTCAACCTGTTAACCTTACAACGTTGATTAACAAGCTAACCAGGAGTTTAGCATAAAAATCAAAGTAAATATTTGCGAATAGCACCGTTTTTCACTACCTTTTGCAAAAATATGCTCTTTTGGTAAAGCAAAGACAGTATAGAAGTGTAGAGGACTGGACCAACGATCTGTTGGCCCGGGGACGTTATGCTTTTGCCTTGCACCAGCTTCGGGCTGCCTTTCCGGAGCAATCCGGGGTGGCTAATAAATCGGCGCTAAAACGGCTCGTTGATAAGGGTCAGATACTTTCCATTCACAAAGGGTATTACCTC
>CAZLRY010000714.1:0-1512 GCA_964561675.1 uncultured Chitinophaga sp. | reverse complement strand
TCTCACTGCTGATGTTGACTTCAGCGATTTTTAATATTACAGGTTCGCCTTCAATTGACAAATTATATTGACCCTCTTTTTCCAGTTTCAGAATGTCTTCCTGAGTGAATTGTGATAAAGCTGTGGATACTGCTTTCATTTTCGGCCCCAGTTTTTTTCCCAGTGCCACAAAATTGGGTTTGATCTTTTTCTGAATAAAGGTATTATCCGCTCCCAGGTACTCAATCTCCTTCACATTCACTTCCGCCTTGATCAGGCTTTCCACTTTTTCCAGTTGTGTCTGCATCGACGGATTCAAAACCGGGATCAGCACTTTCTGTAAAGGCTGACGTACTTTGATATTTACTTTTTTGCGGAGCGACAGGACTAACGATGACGCATCCTGTGCCAGCTGCATCCGTTCTTCCAGCAGGGCATCCACCACTGAAGCATTATACACCGGGTAATCGGCATGATGCACAGAGCCGGCAGTAAAACGACCCGTCACTGCATTCAGATTCCGGAACAGCACATCGCTAAAGAAGGGGGATACCGGTGCAATCAGCCTTGTCAGGGTTTCCAGGCATTCGTACAAGGTCTGGTAAGCGGCAATCTTGTCCTGCTCATACTCCCCTTTCCAGAAACGCCGGCGGCAGAGACGTACATACCAGTTGCTCAGTTGTTCGTCTACAAAATCCTCAATCACCCGTCCGGCCTGGGTCGGCTCATAATCATCCATGAAATCGCCGGCTTTTTTTATAACGGTATTCAGGGAGGATAGAATCCAGCGATCGATCTCCGGCCTGTCTTTTACCGGGATATAGGCTTCTTTAAACGCAAAGCCATCGACATTGGCATAGAGTGCAAAAAACTGGTAGGTATTATACAAAGTACCAAAGAACTTGCGTTGCACTTCTTTGATTCCTTCAATATCAAATTTCAGGTTATCCCAGGGAGAGGCATTTGTGATCAGGTACCAGCGGGTGGCATCTGCGCCATACTTCTCAATGGTTTCAAACGGATCCACCACATTGCCGAGGCGCTTACTCATCTTGTTGCCATTCTTATCCAGCACAAGTCCGTTACTCACCACAGTCTTGTAAGCTACTGAATCAAAAACCAGGCAGGCGATCGCATGCAGGGTATAAAACCAGCCACGGGTCTGGTCCACTCCTTCCGCAATAAAATCGGCAGGGAAGGATTGCTTAAACGTCTCTTTATTTTCAAACGGGAAATGCCATTGGGCATAAGGCATAGCACCGCTGTCAAACCATACGTCGATCAGGTCAGGTACCCGTTTCATAGGTTGGCCGGATGGGCTGATAAGTATAATCTCGTCAACGTAGGGCTTGTGGAGATCTAAGTTGTCGGATAAGAGTGGCGAGTTACGAGTTCCGAGTTGCGAGTCGGCCTTTAAAGCAAGCTCTTTTAATTCAGCGATGCTGCTGATGCAGATCTCCTCTGATCCGTCTTCCGTGCGCCATACCGGTAAGGGGGTTCCCCAGTAGCGGCTGCGGCTGAGATTCCAGTCCA
>CAZLRY010000713.1:0-1514 GCA_964561675.1 uncultured Chitinophaga sp. | reverse complement strand
ACCCAGGCATCTCCTTTGGTAAAATGAAAATGCAGCAGGTTCTGGAAATCTCCCTTGGATAACAAGACGAGAATACCGGCAATACAAACCAGCATCCCGATGGCCCGCATGAGGGAGATTTTTTCTTTCAGAATAATGGCGGCAAAGAGCACCGAAAGAATGGGCGATGAAGTAGTGCCGATCAGTGCCAGGTTGATGGCCGTCGTGTATTGTGCACCGATATAGATAAACGTATTGAATATAGAAATACCAGTGGCTGCTGCCAGTATGAAAAAGGGAAGTGACTTCCGCACTACCGGCCATTCTTTTTTAAATGAAGAAATGGCAAATGGTAAAATCACCAGGGTGGCAGTTAGCCATCGATAAAATGCCAGGGTCACCGGTGGCACCTGTTTGTATATGCCACGGGCCACCACAAAATTCCAGGACCAGATAAACGTAGCCAGCACGGCCACGGCGATGCCGGTATAAATTTGTTTTTTTGCCGGGTAGGTCATGCCGTATTAATAGTGGGCAAAGTCGTTGGTGTAATCCCCTTTGATCCGTTCCATCGGCGGATTGAAATAACCAAACTTCAGGTCAGGAAACTCTTCACGGATCAGTTCCTGCATTTGCTTTACACCGAGGAAATCACCGGTATCGGTCACCCCGATTTTACCAAGATACCAGTCGGGATCAATATTGAAATTCCGCCATTGAATCATTTTCAATCCGGTTTCTTTAATCAGTTTGCGCAGCGCTTCATATTCAGCTTCTGAATCCGTCATGCCGGGGAAAACAAAATAATTAATCGAGGTCCAGCCGCCGAATGAAGTCATCACTTTCAGGCTCTCGATGATATCTTCAAATTCATAATTATTGGGCCGATAGTAAGGCATATAGATTTCGCGTCGGGCCGAGTTAGTACTAACACGGATGGAATCCAAACCTGCCTCGCATAATTTGCGTACTGCATCCGGGTTGGAACCATTGGTGTTGATATTGATGCTTCCTTTCTTCGTATGCTTCCGGATTTCAATGATCGCTTCACGGATGGTTTCCCACATCAGCAGCGGTTCTCCTTCACAGCCCTGACCGAAACTGATGATTGGATATGGGGCGGTCTCCAGGTGAGGTACCGTAAACTCCACAATCTCTTCTGCGGTTGGTTTAAAGGTCAGCCGGTCCTGGGTAGATACGATGGGCTCCTCATCCGGCTGCAGGGATATACAGCCCACGCAGTTGGCATTACAGGCCGGAGAAGCGGGGACAGGGCATTCCCAGCGGCCGAGGGCAAAGTTTCGGGCTGCAGGACAACTATACGTGAGTGCACAATTATTCATCAGGTGCGACACGAGCCTGTTATGCGGATAATGTTTCAGCAGTTCGGTGGCGCCATGTTCCACTTTGCCGGCATCATAACCGGCACATTCCTGGCGGATATCCGCTTCGATACGAACAGCGGGCACATAAAACTTATCATCCAGCCAGCCGGCAGCGGTATAGCAAAACAAAGGCAGGGTAGGTGCATCCGG
>CAZLRY010000712.1:0-1515 GCA_964561675.1 uncultured Chitinophaga sp. | reverse complement strand
CCGCACTTCCTTTACCATGGATCCTGATTATTACCAATCAGTGATCAGTGTATTTATTGACCTCTATAAAAAAGGATATATCTACCGCGGCAAACGCATGATCAACTGGGATCCACGCGCTAAAACTGCCCTGAGTGATGAAGAGGTGATCCGTAAACAAACCCATCAGAAACTTTATCATCTCCGCTACAAACTGGATATTCCGGGTAATGAATATATCGTGATTGCTACCGTGCGTCCGGAAACCATCATGGGTGATACCGCTATTTGTGTGCATCCGGATTATGAACGCTATAAACACCTCCAGGGAAAATTTGCTTTTGTTCCCCTGATCAACCGGCGTATACCCATCATTGCTGATGATTATGTAGCTATGGATTTCGGTACAGGTGCATTAAAAGTTACACCGGCCCATGACATGAATGATAACCAACTCGGGCAGAAGCACGGACTGGAAGTAGTGGATATATTTAATGAAGACGGCACACTGAATGCGGATGCTCAAATTTATATCGGGGAAGACCGGTTTGAAGCCAGGAAGAAAATCAGCAAGGAACTGGAAGAAAAAGGTTACATGCTGAAAACTGAAGAGTATACTTCAGAAGTCGGCTACAGCGAACGGACCGATGTGGTGGTGGAACCCCGCCTCTCCCTCCAATGGTGGGTGGATATGAAGAAGATCTGCGGCCCGGCCCTGGATGCAGTTATGGAAGATGAGGTTAAATTCTATCCGTCTAAATTTAAAAACCTCTACCGCCACTGGATGGAGGGCATAAAGGACTGGTGTATTTCCCGTCAACTCTGGTGGGGACACCGGATACCGGCTTGGTATGATGAGGCCGGAAATGTGTATGTGGCCGCAACAGAAGAAGAAGCTCAACAACAAGCAATGAGCTACGAGCAACGAGTTACGAACGCAGAAAACTCGCCACTCGCCACTCATAGCCCGACACTTTCTTTGCGACAGGATGATGATTGCCTGGACACCTGGTTTTCTTCCTGGCTCTGGCCATTTGAAGTATTTAAAGGATATAGCAACCCGGGAAATAAAGAAGTGGACTATTATTATCCGACGAATACCCTGGTCACCGCCCCTGAAATTATCTTTTTCTGGGTTGCCAGGATGATCATGGCCGGGTTTGAATACAAAGGACAAAAACCTTTCCGGGAAGTGTATTTCACAGGTATCGTACGTGATAAACAGGGACGCAAGATGAGTAAGAGCCTGGGCAATTCACCGGACCTCCTGGAGATGATTGATAAAGACGGCGCCGATGCCGTTCGTTTTGGTATAATGATCTCATCTCCGGCTGGCAACGACCTGATGTGGGATCCTTCCGGTAATGAACAGGGCCGTTTCTTTATTAATAAAATGTGGAATGCCCTGAAGCTGGTGAAAATGTGGGAAGACCGACAGGCTGATATAACTGCCGGATCTGAAACAAAAACAGAAAGCCATTTCGCCATTGACTGGTTTGACAACCGGTTGAAGGAAGTAAGATTGCAACTGGATGA
>CAZLRY010000711.1:0-1536 GCA_964561675.1 uncultured Chitinophaga sp. | reverse complement strand
CTCAAATTGTCAGTTGGAAATAACTTATGCAAATTTCTTAGCGTCTTCCAGGAACTTGGCCAGCCCGATATCGGTCAGGGGATGTTTCAGCAGACCGAGAATTGAATCAAGCGGACAGGTACAAACATCGGCTCCGGCTTCTGCACATTTTACGATATGGAGGGCATTCCGGATAGAAGCGGCCAGGATCTCTGTTTTATATCCCTGGATAGAATAAATATGAGAAATCTGGGCGATCAGGTCGATACCGTCCCAGTTGCTGTCGTCAATTCTTCCAATAAAGGGAGACAGATAAGTAGCCCCTGCCTTGGCCGCCAGGATAGCCTGACCGGCAGAAAAAACCAGGGTACAATTGGTCCGGATACCATTATCACTGAACCATTTAATTGCTTTAATACCATCCTTGATCATCGGCACTTTCACCACGATATTTGGATGGATCGCAGCCAGCTTTTTTCCTTCTTCTACAATACCTTCAAAATCGGTACTGATTACTTCTGCACTTATATCCCCATCCACCATTTCACAAATGGTTTTATAATGGTCCATTACGGCAGCTTCACCTTTAATGCCTTCCTTGGCCATCAGGGAAGGATTTGTGGTTACTCCGTCGAGGATTCCCAGTTCATTGGCTTCTTTGATCTGAGCCAGGTTGGCGGTGTCTATAAAAAATTTCATGTTGATGTATTTTGAGTACTAAGATGTTGAGTACGTAAGGGAAACTTGCTTGAAAAATAGATTTCCCGGCAGTGAAATCCTCCGGTTCTGCCATCTGGGAGGTAAACCCTCCTTCGCTTAAGCTTCGGAGGGTGAAAAAAAGTGGCAGGCTACTCACATCGCACCGCTCAACCACCTACTCTTGCTGCCTTCCGGCCCTGGGAGGGTTCAGCAGGAGCTGGTCGTGTAAGACCTGCCGGCGCAAAGATAAGGCAGTGCAACCGAATGACTCGTATAGAATTGGAAAAAATTTCAGCGTTGGAAAGCAGAATTGATCAGGCTGTAGCCCACTAATTCATCGGCCCTTGCACCAAATGGGCGGAAATAGACCAGGATCATATAACTGTTCTCTGTTCCCCAATAATTGCCTTCCGCATTTTCCGGCAGAGCCGGAACTCCGCGCTGCGGCCTGTCAGGCAGGGTTACATAGGAATAATTATAATATCCTTGTTTCAGATAAAGTGCTTTTTCATAGACCCCTTTTTCCGGATTAAATTCCATCCTTGTGGCCTCATCAGGTGAATACTGCGTCAGTTCTCCAAAAAGATACACCTGTCTGCCCGGTATGGGCTGGTTGCCGGGTGGCACATAGGTGAAATGCACCCAGGCATAGTCTGCCTGCCAGTACGCATTGCCATTATCCTGGTTCTCTGAGGAAAACAAGCCATTGATATCCCGGTAATAAATATAAATCTGCTGACGCCGGTCCATATCCGGATTGATGTAAATATCAATACGGGAAGAGGTATCGCTGTCCACAATCCGCTGTACCCGGTCACTTCTCAAACGAAAACTACGAAGGTCTGCCCATCGCCATTC
>CAZLRY010000710.1:0-1539 GCA_964561675.1 uncultured Chitinophaga sp. | reverse complement strand
ACCGGGTGGAGGATTATGTAGAACAGGAGATCCTGCCACCGGTGGAATTGCAGAAAGAATATTATGCATTGCTTAAAGAGAAAAAGGAACAGGAAAACACTAACAAAGGCTATGCGCTGCAATCAGCTCTGAATGCCATGCAGGAATTAAAGAACTGGTGGAGCAGGGACTATAAGCCGGACGTAAAGAAGAATCAGTCAGCTGATACTGGAACTGACCAGGTGTTTTCAATGGTTGACAGGGAAGGGTCAATGGCAAATAGGTTGGTGGTAACAGATTCAGCACGGGTGTCAACAGAATATTTTACTGCTCCGGTAATTCTAGCTGATGAAAAAGTGTCCCTTCCCCCTCCGGCACAGGAACAGTTGCAAGCCTCAGCTATCGGCAATACAGAATCTATGAAGATGGCAGAGGAGAATGCAGACGGGGTGATGGATAAGAATGAGGAATTTAAGGAAAAAAGCCAATCCACTATTGATGTGAAGGAATGGAAACCTGATGTGCCTTATTTAAAGGAACTGGAGAAAACAAGTGCCCGTGATTTTCTCAGTAAATACCTTAACCTAAAAAAGGCATATGTGGATCAGCCTTCGTTTTATATTGATGTGGCCCGGTTTTTCTTCCAACAGAAAGAAAAGCAACTGGCCATACAGGTACTGAGTAATGTGGCTGAAATGAAGCTCGAAGAGGCTTCACTGATGCGCATGATGGCCAATCAGCTGATGGAAGCAGGGGAAAAAGAACTGGCGGTGGAAAGCTATCGGGATATACTGAAGATGCGGGAAGAAGAACCGCAGTCTTACCGTGACCTGGCCCTCGCCCTGAACGAAACCGGGGCATATAATGAAGCCGTTCAGCTGATGTATAAACTGGTATTAGGCACCTGGCATGGCCGTTTCACAGATGTAAAATCCATTACCCTCAGTGAAATGAATGCCATCATCAGTGCACATCCGGGTCGTGTGGACTTGTCTGGCATCGATCCTCGCCTGGTATTTGCCATGCCGGTGGATGTACGCATTGTGATCAGCTGGAATGCCGATAACAGCGATATTGATCTCTGGGTCACGGATCCGGTCAAAGAAAAATGTTTTTATCAAAACTCAGCTACTTCATTGGGTGGACGTATTTCACAGGATGTAACGGGAGGTTATGGTCCGGAGGAGTTTATGCTGAAGAAAGCCGTGAACGGAAAGTATAAAGTGGAAGTGAATTTATATGGGGATAATCGCCAGACCCTTGGCGGTCCGATTGCGATCAAGGCCGATCTGTTTACCGATTATGGAAAGCCGACTCAGAAAAGGGAAACGATCAATTTCCGGGTAACGACCGGTAAGGAAGTGGTGGAGCTGGGAGCGTTGAGTTTTGCGGCTGAAAGTATGGCGGGGAATAATAGCCACAAATAAAGAAGTACATTATGCTACTCATGCTTCGGCAAGCTCAGCATGACAGGTGCAGCCCGTTGTCACCCTGAGCCTGCCTACCGGACAGGCAGGCGTGTCGAAGGGTGAGTAGCTAATGCTTCGGCAGGCTTAGCAT
>CAZLRY010000709.1:0-1556 GCA_964561675.1 uncultured Chitinophaga sp. | reverse complement strand
GTAACACTCATGGTGGCTGACCCGTTCACCGCTACTTCCTGTGTAATAAAGTCAACGGTAGAAATGATCAAGGTCCCGTTAGAAGGTGCTGAAAGGGTAAATTCTCCGTTCTGATTAGTAGTGGTACCGGTATTGGTACCTTTTAAAAGTACTGAAGCACTTTGAGCTGGCTGTCCGTCATCCTTGAGCACCCGTCCTTTAATGGTCAGGTTCTGCGCAAGGGCCTGATCAGCCGTGAGCAGCAACTGGAATAGTACCAGGAGCTGCAGCAATCGTTTTGTAATGTTTGCAGTTTTTTTCATATGTCTGTTTTTGGAAGTGACAAATAAGTAACCTGTTGAATAGAAGAATCGGAATGAAGAATAATTGTCCCTGCGGTAATACGGGAGCATTTGTCCTTGGGGCAGGACCGATGAAAAGCGGTGTTGGGTTTCCAATTTTTCATATAGCAGCAAGCAATTTTGGGAGATGAATGATCCATCAAAATCAGGCATCCGGAAACGAATATAGGAATTTTTTTAAAAAATGCAACCGATTGCAATTTTTTTTTAAAATTATGTTGCCGTCCTTTGTAAGCATGGCAGAAGACCGGGAAATAACCATTTATGATATCGCTAAATACCTGAACATTTCAGCGACCACGGTAAGCCGCGGACTAAAAAATCATCCGGCGATCAACAAGAACACCCGTAAGAAAATTGCCGAAGCGGCCAGGCTGCTGGGATATCGTTCCAATATGTTTGCCAGCAGTTTACGTAGCAAAAAAACCAACACGATCGGGGTGATCATCCCCCGCATAAACAGCTATTTCATGGCCTCCGTACTCGCCGGTATGGAAGATGCCGCCAGCCTGAAAGGCTACACATTAATTATTAACCACTCGAATGAAAGCATGGAAAAAGAAAAGGCCAATGCCCTTACCATTTTCAATAAACGGGTGGATGGCCTCCTGATTTCCACCGCCTTTGACACGGATAATATCGACCACCTGGACCCATTTTTCCGCAAAAACATTCCCGTGGTTTTCTTTGACCGTTCCTGGCCTCATAAAGACACCATAGCGGTTGAAATCGACAATGTTCAGGCCGGTTATAATGTTACCAAACATTTACTGGATCAGGGTTTCAGGAAAATCATCCACCTGGCAGGTAACCTACGCAGAAATGTGTATGCCGACCGGCTGACGGGCTATAAAAATGCCCTGCAGGAAGCAAAGATCCCCTTTGATGACAAACGGGTCCTGTTCTCCCCGCTGACCGAAAAAGCAGGCGCAGAATTAGCCGCGAAAATTCTTTCCATGAAAGAAAAAGACCGGCCGGATGCAGTGTTTGCAGCCAACGATACATCGGCCGTATTCTGCATGCTGGCGCTGAAAGAAGCCGGCATCCGGATTCCACAGCAAATCGGATTCGCCGGTTTTAATAATGACCCGATCAGTCAGGTAGTGTCACCTAAATTAACCACAGTGAACTACCCCGGATACCGGGTCGGAGAAACGGCCGTAACGCACCTGATCCTCCACCTGGAGGGTATAGCAGATATGAAAACCACACCAA
>CAZLRY010000708.1:0-1557 GCA_964561675.1 uncultured Chitinophaga sp. | reverse complement strand
GGAGAAAATGGCCAGCCTGGGTGAACTCACCGCCGGCATTGCCCATGAAATACAAAACCCGTTGAACTTCGTGAATAATTTTTCAGAAGTCAATACGGAGCTGATCAGTGAATTAATGGAAGAAGTGGACAAGGGGAATACCGCTGAAGTAAAGTCGATTGCGACAGACATCAGGGAAAATTCAGAGAAGATCGTGCACCATGGTAAAAGGGCCGATGCTATTGTAAAAGGTATGCTGCAGCACAGCCGCAGCAGCAGTAACCAGAAGGAACCTACGGATATCAATGCGCTGGCCGATGAATATTTAAGACTGGCTTACCATGGATTGAGGGCCAAGGATAAATCATTTAATGCGACGATGCATACGGACTATGATGCAAGCATTGGAAATATTCATATAGTGCCGCAGGATATCGGCAGGGTGATTTTGAATTTGATCACGAATGCTTTTTATGTAGTAAATGAAAAGAGAGCCCTTCGGCAGGCTCAGGGTGACAACTTTGAACCTGTTGTTTCGGTGAGTACCTGGAAGATTGACAAAAAAGTTGAGATTAAAGTGGCAGATAACGGGAATGGCATTCCACAGAAAGTACTGGATAAGATATTCCAACCGTTTTTTACCACCAAGCCCGCCGGGCAGGGTACAGGGCTGGGATTGAGTCTGAGTTATGATATCGTAAAAGCGCACGGGGGAGAGTTGAAGGTGGAGACGAAGGAGGGTGAAGGGTCAACATTTATAATTCAATTACCTGATTCTTTATCGTAAATGAAACGTTATATCATACTATTATTTTTGATTGGGAGCTCATCGCTGATGGCACAGCCGCTGTTGCCTGACAGCCTGCGGTATGCTTTTCAGCAAGCCACAGCAGATTCAGTGAAGTTTAAAGTATCGAGAGCCATTTATACTTTTTACGAGGAAACCAACCGTGATTCAGCATTGCATTATGCCTCGTTCCGGTATGAGCTGGCGAAAAAATACAAACGACACCTCGAAGAAGCATATACACAAGGGCAAGTGGCCTATCAGCAAATCTACCTGGGCCGTTTCAGTGAAGCATTGACGAACCTGACAGAAGCTATTCAGATCGCCACAGATAGCAAAGAGGCGGATACCTGGGAACTGACTCCTTTCCCTGGTCCTGGTAAGAACCGGTTGATTACTTTATCCATGCTGAATCACATGTATGGTCACCTGAAATTGCAAACCGGCAGTTCAGAAAGCCTGCATTACTTTAAAGAAGGCAGACGCATCGGACTGGAAGCCGGGAATTCTTTCCGGGTGACCGTGGGCGACATGGTGCTGTCCACCAATTACCTGTTGTTGAATCAGCCGGATTCGGCCTTGTTGTATGCCAGGGAAGGCGAACGCTATAGCAAACAGGGAGGAGTCAACAAATACCTGGCCTATATATGGTCAGTCATGGGGGATATTTACCGGGGAAAAGGGAATGATTCACTGGCCTTGTATTATTATCATCAGTCGCTGCAAATGGGTCATGCTACCGGTAATTTCACCTCGGTGGCGGGGACTTATGAGAAACTGATCACCTATTA
>CAZLRY010000707.1:0-1562 GCA_964561675.1 uncultured Chitinophaga sp. | reverse complement strand
CAGATCAAATTCAATCGCCGCACCGGGTATCTTGGTAGGTGCCGGGTATTTTTCATAAGGCTCATCCCCGAGTTTTTGTACCGAATCGTATTGGTTCAATTTCACTTTCTCCACCACCCAGCTGAATTTCAGTTTATCGATCTCCGGCATCGGCCGGTCATCCCAGAGATCCACACGGTCCAACGACAAGCGCAGTTTATTTTCCTTCTGCCATATCAGTGCTCCGAGCCAGCCATTGCCCAACGGAACCCCTTCATCCCAGCGTTGCGGAATTTTGGTGAACTGCAGGTCATGCTCGGGCTTTGGCTGAGCATAGCTAGTACTGTTCAGGAGTAGCAAGTAAAGAAAGCAGATCTGCTTTATGATGCGCATAAAATAAGTTGCCAGATGTCGGTTGTCAGATGTCAGCGGGTCGTTTACAGAACCCGCCATCTTATTAAACACCAGTTTTTTTATAATCAATTCACCCTTTCAGGGTTTCAGATCAATTCACTGTGTAACTGTACTTTCTGTAATCATTTCAGCCCTCCCACCTTCACTGCGTTACGGTCGGCAGGTCGGGCTTTTAAATCCAAAATGATCAATTCAATTTCCCACCCCGGTCTGTAAGCCAACTGCTCTTAGTAAGCTTACTTTCTCATTCCTTATTCTTTATTCCTTATTTCTTATTCTTTCCTCGTTGAAATATCACCCCTTAGAACTTCTCATTCCCTATTCACCATTCCCCATTCACCACTCCCCCCCCCTCACTCATTCATCGACTGCAACCCCCACACCGGCTTCGCATCCATCTGGTGCAGATCGAATACCACGATTTCATTGATTCCTTTTTTCAGCCAACTGGCCGGACAAAAGATCCGTTGCTGCGGACCGATATTCCAGTGACGACCTAAATTATGTCCGTTTACATACACCATACCTTTGCCATAACCGGAGAGATCGAAGAAGGTATCCCCGGTGCTTTCCAGGGTAAAACGCCCCCGGAAAAACTGTCCGTTCCGGGTATCGATCATGGCGGGTAATTTCCGCATGGCTGCCGCCACAAATTTTTCATCCATCGGCACCGGAAACTGTTCCCAGTTCATCAAGGTCATACCGTTCAGGGTCACCCTGTCGGTAATGCCTTTCCGGTCAATCATAAACTGCGCAAAATTAATATGACCCATCCCTTCCACGAGTATGTCCAATACCGGATCTTTCTCCGTAGTATCTTTTGGTAACTCAACGGTCCACTTGCCGCCGTCCCTGAATACCGTATCAATGAATTTCCCATTCAGGAAGACCAGTGCATAGTCATGTGGTTCCCAGATTGTGAGTCTTCCGCTCTTATGACCGATCAGTTTGGTACGATACATCATCAGTCCCTGGTTCTGGTTCAGCATTTCCATCGGCAGGGGCTGTGGGGTGCGGATGGCCGGTGGCAAAACATTCCAGACTGATTGCACCACCTCCATCTTTATTTCGGAGATGTAAATCGTAGTGGGTGGTGGAGGGATTGGTGCCGGTGTTTTACCGGTATATTCCGCAATCAACCGGCGCAGCATAAAAAACTTGGCGGTGGG
>CAZLRY010000706.1:0-1563 GCA_964561675.1 uncultured Chitinophaga sp. | reverse complement strand
GGCGTATCAATCCCCAGTCTTTCTTTCAGTTGTTCCTGCAGGTGGGAACTTTCGGGGCTCACGAATATATTACCGATGGTGACGGAGCCATCCACATTGATGGCATAATCGATGGTGATGGAATAGTCGCCTTTTTTGATCTTTTTGGAGGAGAGTACTTCGGCCTTGATGCTGCCAAGTACGGTATCTACAAATTCTTTCCAGATGCGGTTATTGTCGCGGGTGGCGGTGGCCTGCGGACTGGCAGGAGCGGCTTCTTCGGCCGGTTTAACGGCTTCGGTATTGACAGGTGATGGTGTTGCTACTGGAACGGACGCAGTTTTCACACTATCTGTATTTACCGGTGCTGTTTTTGCTTTCTCGCTGGCTACAGGAGCGGGTGCTGCCACTGGTGCCGGGGCGGGCTTTTTAGTGGTAGTATCCACTTTATCCTTCAGGTCTTCTCCTTTGCGCACGACAGTACCGGAATCGGTTTTCATTTTGCCACTGAAGAGCAGGTCTTTGAGGGACTGACTCTGGGCGTTAATCGAAAACATTACCAGTACAAGGAGGAGAAGTTTTTTCATATTTCAAGATTTTGGGCCGGAGGCCTTACTGCAATTTACAAATCCTTTCGTTAGGGAGTTCTTAAAAATGCCCTTGAAGATATAGCAAAATTCAGGCCGGGAAGGCGGGAAGAACGGGAAGTAACAGCCCCTGCCAAGGCAGGGATTAAGTCCCGCTAAGATTTAAAGAATGTCCGAAGATAGCAGACTCCTCAGTTATCGTAAAGTCTTAAAAGCTTTGCGGGAGAAATTTTTGCCTGCGGCAAAAAGGGGGCCACGGACCTGCCTGCAGGAAGGTAACACAGATATACACGGATTTTTTACTTCCCGTTCTTCCCGTCTTCCCGGCTAATTTTTGCCGGTAAGGCGGTAAGGACGGTAAAAGAAACCAGCCGCGTTGCGGCTTTTTTGCCACGGATAGCACAGATATGCACGGATTGCCATTTTATTCTTTAGTGCCCTTTCGTGTGGTTTTGTGGCTAATAATTTGCCGCTTGCTGGCATTTCCTTTTCCCACGAAAGGTCACTAAAATATACGAAAATAATCCGTGCATATCTGTGCAACCTGCCTGCCGGCAGGCAGGTCCGTGACCTCCGTGGCCTCATTCTGCGCAGCAGAATTGTGCAGCGTTATATTTTACTCAATTTTCGGCAGTTTCATTTTCATCCGGGGATCCTTGAGTTCCAGCGCTTCCAGTTTTCCGGATTCATTAAATAATAGGGTGAACGAGGTTGCGGCTTCTTCCCGGATAGAGAAATGGGTCTTATCGGTAAAGTACACTTTGTACCCGGCAGCCGGCTGACGGTTTTGCTGAATACAAAGCTGATCGCCGCACATCAACAGTGAAATCGTATCTTTTCCCATTTTGAAATTTCCGGTATACAACGCCAGGGTGTCTTTGGGAAGGGAGATGGTTTTACGAAACTCCGGTTTGAAAAATCCTTCCCATTTATATACGGTGGCCACACTATTCAGCAGTTCATTCACCACGGAAAAATCTTCTCCATTGATCATGAT
>CAZLRY010000705.1:0-1575 GCA_964561675.1 uncultured Chitinophaga sp. | reverse complement strand
AAACCGGTCAGGTCATCATAACGTCCGCCGCCGCCTATACTGCCCATTTTTACAGTGGCAGGGGCCTTGGCTTCGAAGATGATGCCGGTATAGTAGTTGAGGCCGCGGGCAAGTGTTGGATCTACAAATAGTCGGGAGTCGGGAGTCGGGAGTCGGGAGTCAGCATCTTTAAACGCATTTGTCAATAGTTGAAGCTCCTCAATTCCTTTTTGTCCATTGAGGTTTCCTCCGATCAGCTGCGATAGTCCGGCAATGATTTCATCATTTGTTCCGGTAATGTTTAAATATTTTTCAATGATATTGATCTGGTCGTCGGTTAAACCGCGGGTGGCTAATTCTTCTTTTACCTTATCAATACCGATCTTATCGAGTTTATCAATAGCTACGGTGATATCGGTCATTTTATCCGCACCTCCGCAGGTTTCAGCCAATGCGGCCAGTACTTTGCGGCTGTTGATCCGAAGTTCATATCCGGTTAATCCAAGTTTGGTAAATACTTCATGGTAAATGGACGCCAGTTCCACTTCGTTCAGCAGGGACTGACTGCCTACCACATCGGCATCACATTGGTAAAATTCGCGGTAGCGGCCTTTTTGCGGACGATCGGCCCGCCATACCGGCTGTACCTGGTACCGTTTAAAAGGAAATACCAGTTGCGGATGATTCATGGCCACATACCGGGCAAATGGAATCGTCAGGTCATATTTCAACGCCCGCTCGGTAATGCCTTTATTATTTTTCCCCTGTAATACTTTTTCAAAATCCTCCCGGACCTGGGTTTCCTTTTCAGGATTATCGAGACCGTTATTAAGGATTTTAAAAATCAGTTTATCGCCTTCTTCCCCGTATTTCCCCATCAGGGTATCCAGGTTTTCCATGGCCGGTGTTTCCAGCGGCTGAAAACCGTATAATTCAAAAACAGATCGGATCGTGTTCAGGATATACATCCGCTTCCGTACCACATCCGGTCCGAAATCACGTGTTCCCTGGGGTATGCTTGCTTTCGCCATTTTATTGCGTAATGAAAATTGAATATTGAGTATTGAATATTGTGTTCAAGGGAAAATGCTGCATTATATTTTTGTTCCGTATTTCCGTACAATCTCCTCACATACTTCCTCGATCATCCGGTATACTTCATGATAGCCCGGTTCTGGTCCGTACCAGGGATCCGGCACCTCTTTGTTTTTTCCCGGATGCAGTTCATTCATCAGCAGGTCTGCCTTTAACGGATCGAACGATTTACGGGCGATGAATTTGATTTCTTCCATCACATCTCCGGCAAGCGCATAGATTTTGTCATAAACCTGGAAGTCCTCCGCCCGGAACCGCCGCGACCGCTGCTGGCTGATATCGATCCCATTGATCCGGGCTACTTTCTGTGATAATGGATGCGGAGCTTCGCCGGTATGATAGCCATTGGTACCGGCACTTTCCACACTCCAGTTTAAGCCTGCTTTAAAGGCCTTGTCCTGCAGAATTCCTTCTGCCAGCGGACTGCGGCAGATATTCCCCAGGCAGACCATCAGAATCTTCATGCTGCAAATATAAACAGCCAGGAGGAGCAATACATGA
>CAZLRY010000704.1:0-1575 GCA_964561675.1 uncultured Chitinophaga sp. | reverse complement strand
CTTTTACGATATTATTTACCCCGGCCACCTGGAAAGCATATACTTTATTCAGCACGGTATTGTTGACTCCGGCGATCTGTACGCCCCTGGTAATTCCACCAACCACATTAAATGCGCCGGCCACCTGGAAATACTTCACTTCTTTCTTATCAATATTAAATACCCCGCCGATTTCAACACCATTGGTACCGGCCGTATAGCCACCAATTAAGTTCAGGGAGAACTTATTTACTACCTGTCCGCTCATTTGTCCATGTGAACCGAGTCCGGGTACCAGCGAAACCTGGAATGGTCTTGTGGTAAAGAATTTTCCCAGGTTGATCGTCTGCATTTTCTGTTTGGTGGAAAGCAGGAAACGGCCCATACCGGTCCGTTCCACCCTGGATGAATCAGGTGTAGCTATCAGTGGGATCACGGTGAGTGAGTCTGGTGCCTTTTCCGTTTTCAACGAATCCGGTGTGAGATAATCTTCGGGACGGATCGTCACCACATCTGTTTCCAGCAGCACGGGCATCAGGGTGATACTGAGTTCCTGGCTGCGCCCGGGCTGGATCACAATGGACGTGTCTTCATAAAACTCCTTGCTTATGGTTAATGTGGCTGTGCTGGCTTTACTGCTTTTGAGTTTAAGTTTAAAAAAGCCCAGTTCATTGGTGAGCGCAGAAGCCAGTAGTTTTTTTTCATACACACTCGCATCAGGAATCGCGGCATCGGAATGTTCATCATATACATAACCGCTGACCATATAAATTTTATCTTCCAGTTCCGCCTTCTTCGTGATCATCGTCATCCGGATCGGGGCCTTTCGGATAATCACATAGCTGCCGCTTTCGCGGAATTCAAAACTGGTATTGAACAGGAGACTGAGGACTTCTTTGATGGTTTTATTACGCACATTCAGGCTCACGAGACTGTCTTTCCGCACCACCGAAGAACTGTAGGAAAAATAACAATCGGCTTTATTGCTGATGATCTCCAGCACCTGGTCCAGCCGCTGACGGTTAACCTCGAGTGTAACGGTGCGATTAAGTACGGATTGTCCGTAGCCGCTATAAACCGTGCACAGCAATACCAGTAAAACGATTATCCGTTGAACTCCTTTCATGGCCGTTTATTCTAAGATGATTTTTCCATTTTCCTTGCGGACCGTAATATTAAAAGTAAGGTGGATGACTTCCAGTACCTGATCCAGTGATTCGTTGTAGAACGTCGTGTTCATCCGCAGGTCTTTCAGCTCTTCGCGACCAAACACAATATTGGTTTTATACGCTTCATTCAGTACCTGCACCAGTTTCCAGAGCGGCGTATCATCACACACAAATTCTTTGGTGCGGTAATAGTTGTGCAGTTTATCGCTCACTTTTTCTTTTTCAGTTACGGCACCGGCAAACGGCATCTTAATTTTTTCCCCGGCCTGCAGGGTTACTTCTTTTCCTTCATGACTGACTTTCACGATACCGGTTTCCACGAGGACTTCCACATAGTTGCTGTCTTCACGTACATTAAAAGACGTTCCGACTACGGTTACCTGTACATCCTTTACATCAATGATAAAGGGTTTTGCTTTATCCGGGC
>CAZLRY010000703.1:0-1578 GCA_964561675.1 uncultured Chitinophaga sp. | reverse complement strand
CGAAAACCCTCCCCTGCGTTTACTCCTGGGAGCCGCTGCCCTGAAAGGCGCCAGGCTCAAACTGGAAGAATTGAGAAAAGATTTTGACGAGTGGGCGGAGGTGAGTACCGGAGCGGATTTTAGTTAAGAAATAAAAATTGCCTGCGGCTATTAATTGCAGCCACGGATAGCACGGATAAGCACGGATTTTATTTTTGCCAGCGGTAAAAAAGGGTGGGCACTAAACCGCACGAAAGAACACGAATGAATACAAATTGGTATTTATTTCGTGTGATTTCGTGACTAACAATTTCACTGAAGGCAAATTATTCCGTGTATTCTATTGTTAACTGCCGGCCCAACTGTTCCCTGACCCAACTAAGGCATGCGGTTTTTCAGCGAAGATTAGTTTAATTCCAACAACAGTTATGTTACACAGGTCACACAAGCCGTTATCATACTAACTATCTTTGTATCCAATTGCTGCGGCATTATCGTCGCTGTTAATAAAAACCAACGTTTATGGATACCGAAATTCTATCGCGTATACAATTTGCGTTTACTGTCTCGTTTCATTACATCTATCCTCCTTTAAGTATCGGACTGGGACTGATTCTCGTTATTATGGAAGGACTTTACCTGAAAACAGGGAATAAGGTTTATGAAGATATGACCCGGTTCTGGATAAAGATTTTTGCCTTGATTTTCGGGCTGGGAGTGGCTACTGGTATCATAATGGAATTTGAATTTGGCACCAACTGGGCTGCTTATTCAAGATATGTAGGTGATATTTTCGGTAGTGCCTTAGCCGCTGAGGGCATATTTGCTTTTGCATTGGAAAGTGGTTTCCTCGGTATTTTACTGTTTGGCTGGAACCGGGTAAGTTCAAAAGTCCATTTCTTTTCCACCCTGATGGTTTTCCTGGGTTCCATGTTTAGCGCTGTCTGGATCGTAGTGGCGAACAGCTGGCAGCAAACCCCCTCCGGGTATCATATTGTAGGGGAAGGGTTAAATGCACGTGCGGAAATCACTGACTTCTGGACCATGGTATTCAATCCATCCAGTATGGACCGGCTGATTCATGTCTGGATTGGCGCTTTCCTCGCCGGTGCTTTTCTGGTTATGAGTGTGAATGCCTACTATATTCTCCGCAACCGGCATTTATCCATTGCAAAACCCTCTTTTCGCATAGCCCTGGTAGTTGCAGTTATCAGTTCAATTTTACAATTAGTTGCCGGACATAAAAGTGCTGATGGCGTGGCCCGGAATCAACCAGCCAAGCTCGCGGCACTGGAAGGTCATTACGACAGCAGTGCAGCCGCAGATATGTACCTTTTCGGCTGGGTGGATCAGCAGGAACAGAAAACAAAAGGGATTAAAATTCCGGGAGGACTTTCCTTCCTGCTTCATCAGGATGTTACGACTCCGGTCACCGGTCTTACAGCTTTTAAAAAAGAAGACCGCCCCTCCCAGGTCAATGCGGTTTTCCAGTTTTATCATATTATGGTGGCCATCGGAATGTTCATGATTGCCCTGACTCTTTATGCCAGTTGGCAGTGGAAAAAAGGACGCTTATTTCAACAACGATGGCTGCTCCAT
>CAZLRY010000702.1:0-1580 GCA_964561675.1 uncultured Chitinophaga sp. | reverse complement strand
TGTGTTAAAATGTATTCGCTGCGCAGCAGCTTTACTAAATAGCCGATGTAAACTGTTTCAAAAACCGCACATCATTCTCCGAGAACAACCGCAGGTCATTCACCCCGTATTTCAGCATGGCCGGTCTTTCGATGCCCATACCAAAGGCAAAGCCCGTGTATTTATTCGGATCGATGCCGCAGTTGCTCAGTACATTGGGATGCACCATGCCGCAACCGAGGATCTCCACCCAGCCGGTTTTCTTACAGATATTACAGCCGCTGCCACCGCAGATAAAACAGGTCACATCCATTTCGGCGCTGGGCTCGGTGAAGGGGAAATAAGAGGGACGGAAACGGACTTTCACATCCTTGCCGTACATCTCTTTCACGAAAAAGTATAAAGTTTGTTTGAGGTCAGCGAACGACACATTCTCATCAATGTACAATCCTTCCACCTGGTGAAAGAAGCAATGGCTCCGGGCACTCACCGTTTCATTGCGGTATACACGTCCGGGCATCAGCATCCGGATCGGCAGTTTGCCTTTTTCCATTTCCCGGATCTGTACACTGGATGTATGCGTACGCAGCACCCAATCCGGGTTCTGCTGTATGTAAAAGGTATCCTGCATATCACGGGCCGGGTGATGGGCTGGCAGGTTCAGGGCCCCGAAATTATGCCAGTCATCCTCGATCTCCGGACCTTCAGCCACCGCAAATCCCAGTCGCTGGAAAATAGAAACGATCCGGTTACGCATCAGAGTCACCGGGTGACGGGAACCCAGGGGCATGGTATCCCCGGGGAGACTGATATCAATCGAAAAGCCGGTCTGCACGGCACCGGTAGCAGATGCTTTCAATTCTTCATACCGGGCTTCGGCAAATTGCTTGAATTCATTCAGAATCTGTCCGGCTTCTTTCTTTTGTTCAGGCGCCACATTCTTCATTTCTCCCATGGTGGCCTTAACAATACCCTTGGTACCCAGCCATTTGATGCGAAACTCCTCCACCTGCTTCTCATCGGCAGCGGTAAAGGCACTTATTTCATTCTTGTATCCGGCGATCTGATTCAGCAAATTGTCCATAGGGGCAAAGATACGGGGAGGGAGGGAGAGTGGAAAGTGGAAAGTGGAGAGTGGGAAGAGAGCTGGCGACGGGTAAAGGTTTTTTTAAATTAAATGGCTATGTTGCCCGAAACTTTATTCTATGTTGCAATCAGCACATAAAAAACTGGAGGTTTATTCAATTGCTAGAGAACTGGTTAAATTGATCTATTTGGTAACTGCAGGGTTTCCAAAAGAGGAACAATTTTTACTGACGAATCAGTTACGTAGGGCTGCTGTTAGTGTTTGCAGTAATCTGGCTGAGGGGTCATCCCGGATTTCAAAAGCCGAAAAGAAACGTTTTTATGAAATAGCCCGTGCATCCCTGGTAGAAATGGATACCCAATTAGAGATAGCTGTTGACCTGGGTTATGTCAAGCCTGAACAGCTTTTAACATTTGAATCTAAGCTGGAATCTGTTTTCAGAATGCTCTCCAAAATGATTCAAAATTTTACTTAGTACCCCCCCCATTCTCCACTCTCCATTTTCCATTATCTT
>CAZLRY010000701.1:0-1580 GCA_964561675.1 uncultured Chitinophaga sp. | reverse complement strand
AGTTGCCGGTCACCCCAGGGATTATCTTCGGGGAAACCCGCTCCATGCGTAAGCAGGTGACGGATGGTGATCGGGGGTGCATCGGCCGTGGGGTATTTGATATGCTGCAATTCAGGTACAAAGAAATAAGCCGGGCAATCGAGATAGAGTTTGCCTTCATCCCGCAGTTTCAGGATGGCCATGGCGGTAAAACTCTTGCTCATCGAAGCAATACGGAACATGGAAGAAGACGTAGCCGGAATTTTCTTCGCGATATCGGTGTAACCATAACTGTTCTTGTAGATAAGTTCCCCATCCACTACAATCCCGAAAGAGATCGCGGGAAAATGATTTTCCTCCGCATGTTTGCGGTAGATGCTATCGATCACCGGCAGGTACTGGCGGATCTTTGACAATCGGGCCGTATCGGTGAATACCGCCGGATGATAGGAAGAATCATAGAGGACCGGTTCGGGCGGATATTGATTTTTATTACCGCAGGAATACAAAAGCACCATCATACCGGCTGCTGCAAGGATCTGTTTCATACCAACTGATTTATTTCCCAAATTAAGGATTAAGCAGGGATTCTTTTATACCGATAATACTTCTTTTGTGTTCTCTTTCCGCATCGGTTGCTTTTTCCAGTAAGTCAGGCTTCTCCAGCACCATTCCAGCGGACCGAATCGGAAATAGCGGAGCCATACATGACTCCAGATAATCTGCAACACCCAGATCGCTCCCACCACCAGGTATACTTCATAACGTTGAAGGCTTCCATAATAACCAAAACCAACTCCATAGAAAATGATTCCGCAGATCAGGGACTGTGTCAGATAATTGGTAAAGGCCATTTGTCCTACCGGTCTCATTAAAGTAAAAAACCATTTGAAGAACCCGGATTTAAATAAGAGCATAACGGCGCCAAATATCCCAAGTGAACGAAGGGCTCTTGAAATAGTATACGTCTCAATTTTCACGTTTTTCATGTACTCAAACTCATTAAACTGATATTGGATCATCGGCTTGATCCGGTAATAAGAAAGCAGGAGTCCCAGACCAAGTCCTGCCACTGCCATGATCCAGTAATATTTTACCGGCGCCTCCCCGGTCATTATGCCGGTTTTCAGAAAGGCCATACCCAGGAACATAAAAAACAACACGTCCCAGATACTCATATACAAATAGCGGATCAGGGCGCCCAGGTAGTTGTTGGTCCGGTATTCATACAAGTCCTCATAACTGCCCGTCACTTGCTGCTTCGACTTTTCATTGCGCTCCACCTTCTTGGCATGTGTTTGTTTATCCTTGAATTCATTCATCGCTTCGAGCTGGCCCTTTTGTTTATCCGTCAGTTTAACTTTGGTTGTATCCATCGCCGCTACCTGTTCGCCTCGGGTGATCACTTTTTTCTCCAGGTAAAGATCCCGGTTATCCCGTGCGACCATCAGGAGAAAACAGACAACAGCCCCGATCAGTAAGGATTTAACAGGAAGGTTACGGAACACTACCATGATCATTCCATAACAGGCATAATCAAACAGTATATCGCCCCACCACAACAGTACCCAGGCATTAATCAGTCCAAAGACCATCAGCCA
>CAZLRY010000700.1:0-1587 GCA_964561675.1 uncultured Chitinophaga sp. | reverse complement strand
TCTGGAAAACAGCGGATGCCGGCAACAACTGGAAAAACATTTCTGATAAATACTTTGGCGGTTCTATCGGCGCGGTTGCAGTAGCCCCTTCAGATGAATCCATAATCTATGTCGGTGAAGGCGAGAATACCATGCGCGGAAATGTGAGTGAAGGACTTGGCGGCATGTGGCGCAGTGAAGATGGCGGACGTACCTGGAAAAATATCGGACTCAAAGACGGGCGTCATATTATCCGGATCGTCATTCATCCCCGTAACCCGGATATCGTGTGGGTGGCAGTGATGGGGCATCTCTTTGGCCCCAATGAAGAGCGGGGTATTTTCAAAACCACCGATGGCGGTAAGACCTGGAAGAAAACCTTATATGTCAATAACCAGACCGGCTGCAGCGACCTGGTCATGGAACCCGGCAATCCTTCCGTATTTTATGCCGGCACCTGGCGGCTGATCCGCACACCTTATTCATTAGAAAGCGGCGGGGAAGGCAGCGGTCTCTGGAAGAGCACGGATGGAGGAGAAACCTGGACCAATATTTCTGCCATGAAAGGAATGCCTAAGAATACCTGGGGCATTGTAGGGGTGGCGGTGGCGCCCAGTAATACGGATAAAATTTATGCATTGATTGAAAATGAAAAAGGCGGCCTCTTCATGAGTGCCGATGCCGGGGAAACCTGGACCCTTCAATCAAGCGATAATAATATCCGTCAGCGGGCCTGGTATTATACCAAGGTATTTGTGGACCCGAAAAATGAAAATAAAGTCTATTGTCCGAATGTGGAGTTTATGTTTAGTGTGGATGGGGGCAAGACTTTTAAAAGCCTGAATACACCCCATGGTGACCACCATGATCTCTGGATCGATCCCGAAGATGGAAACCGGATGATTGTTGCGGATGATGGCGGCGCCCAGGTCTCTTTTGACGGGGGCAATAACTGGAGCACGTATCTGAATCAACCCACTTCGCAGGTATACCGGCTGAGCACAGATAATGCATTCCCTTATCGCGTATTAGGCGGACAGCAGGATAACAGTGCCTTCCGGATCCGCAGCCGCACGTTTGGAGCCGGTATTATGGCTTCCGATATGGAGACAGCAGCCGGTAGTGAAAGTGGTTATGTGGTGGCCGATCCAACTAATCCGGATATTACCTATGGGGGTAACTACATGGGGATGCTGCAACGTCTTGATCACCGGACTGGTGAAAGCCGCATGATCAATGTATGGCCCGTGGATAATATGGGCGCCGGTGCGGTGGCTGCGAAGTACCGCTTCCAGTGGAATTACCCGATCTTTTTCTCGCCGCATAATCCGAAACGCTTATATGCAGCGGGGAATCATTTATTCGTAACGGAG
Organism: uncultured Chitinophaga sp.; assembly: GCA_964561675.1. Lineage (GTDB taxonomy): Bacteria > Bacteroidota > Bacteroidia > Chitinophagales > Chitinophagaceae > JJ008. The sequence goes on along the minus strand of CAZLRY010000700.1, from coordinate 235 downwards.
AATGAAGGTCGCAGCTGGGAACAGTTATCACCCGATCTCACGACCAATGATAAGAGCAAACAAGCCTCCAGTGGGGGACCAGTCACGCAGGATAATACATCAGTAGAATACTATTGCACCATTTTTACCGCCGCTGAATCGCCCTATGAAAAAGACCTTTTATGGACCGGCAGTGATGATGGACTGATCCATGTGAGTAAGGACGGCGGTAAGAACTGGGAGAATGTGACACCGA
>CAZLRY010000699.1:0-1599 GCA_964561675.1 uncultured Chitinophaga sp. | reverse complement strand
CGAAGGGGGACTTTAGACTCCGATAGTTCGTAAAAACTTTATTAAATGGTTTGCGTAATTGCATCCCGAAAAGCCAGAAAGAATTTTCATTATTTCGGAGAGCCTTAAAAATCTTTGCGGGAACCTTTTACGCCTCTATATAAGAAATGGTTGTACAAACTATTAGCGTCTTCGAAGTCCCCCTTCGGGGGATTTAGGGGGCCAATCCGTGCATACCTGCCTGCCGCCAAAGGCAGGCCTGTGCGATCCGTGTTGATCCGTGCAATCCGTGGCCTGTATTTTGTATTCTGTATTCTTTGTGTTTTTTTGTGGCCTTTCGTGGCCAAAAAAAAGAGGCTGCCAACGGCAGCCTCCTGATATTTGTTTGCAAAATTTAAAATCCTTTCTTTTCGGGTTTTGGACCGATCAGGCCTTCTCTTCTGAGGCCGGCTTTCATTGCGTCATCATATTTTTTCATAATCACTTTCGCCGCATCCTCTTTCTTCTTCACTTCAGTTTGCAGGGTTACCGTGCGTTGTAACTGCAGGTTGGAGGGGGCCGCTTCTTGACCCGTAACACCGGCATATACTTCGGTGATATCCTCTCTCAGTTTCTTCTCATCAGCAAATACTGATTTTTGTTTGGTGGACAGTAACTCACTTCTGAGTTTTTCCAGTTCTTCATTATACGCTACCATGGAACGCTTCAGGGTGGAATCAGTGACTTTAGTCAGATTATCTTTGATCAGCTTCTGCCGGTCATTGATCGAATCCACTACCTGTGCCAACCGCTCATGTAACTGGTAAAGATCCATCGCCGCTTTATGTTGCTTCTTGCGATCTTCAAGGGTGAAGTTTTTATCCAGCGGATCATGTACCAGTTTTACTTTGCTGGTATATACCGAGTCTGCCACTTTCAGTTTGATTGTATATTCTCCAGGCAATACCATCGGTGCAAGGAAACCGGCAAAATCAATCTTGGCGCCGCCACTCGCAATCTTTGGCGGCTTCATACTCAGGTTCCACATCACCATATTCACCCCTTTCCGTTTACTGCCGGGAATGGATTGTACCAGTTTGCCTGCGGCATCAAAGATCTCCACTTTCACTTCTCCACTGTTTACACGGTCTTTCAGGTAATATTTGATTGGAGGAATGGATGGAGGATTTCCAGCCAGCCAACCACCAGTGCTGGGAAAACCACCATCGCCAAACTGACCCATGGTCAGGGTGATCGGCGCATTGGGAAATAAGACCACGTCTTTCTCCACCGCTTCTTTTTTAAGATTTCGGATCGGTGAAATATCATCTACGATCAGGATTCCGCGACCATGCGTGGCAATGATCAGATCATGTGTACGGGGATGAATCTTTATATCTCTTACCAGCACATACTCAGGAATTTTATTCTTCATACGGAACCAGTTTTTCCCGCCATCCAGTGTGGCAAACAAACCCATTTCTGTACCAAGGAATAATAAATCCTTATTGACCAGATCCTCACGGATGATGTGGGCAAAGCCCGTAAACTCCGGACTGCTGATCAGTTTCCAGGTACGTCCCATATCGGCAGAAAAACCGAGATAAGTTTTATGATCCCCGTACATATGATTATCAAACG
>CAZLRY010000698.1:0-1602 GCA_964561675.1 uncultured Chitinophaga sp. | reverse complement strand
TTTGGTACGGCGTTTATCGGCCGCTTCTTTGGTCCCATCATGCTGGTCTGGTTTACCATGCTGGCTGCTTTGGGGATCTTCCAGATACCCGGACAACTGGCCATTTTAAAAGCCTTCAACCCTTATTATGCAGTGGAATTATTATCCACTTATCACAATGGTTTTTATATTCTCGGTGGGGTCTTTCTCTGTACCACGGGAGCGGAGGCTTTATACTCCGACCTGGGTCACTGTGGTAAATGGAATATCCGGTATTCGTGGATGCTGGTGAAGACCTGTCTGATCCTGAACTATCTCGGGCAGGGTGCCTGGTTACTGCATATGCATAACGGGGATATGATTTCGGCAGAGATGATTGAAAAGGGATTCAATCCTTTTTATGGTGTGATGCCGGGTTGGTTTATGTATTTCGGTATCAGTATCGCCACGGCAGCCACCATCATTGCCAGTCAGGCCCTGATCTCCGGTTCCTTTACCCTGGTGAGTGAAGCCATGCGGCTGAATCTGTGGCCCAAGGTTAAAATTGTGTATCCCACAGAAACCCGCGGACAATTATATGTACCGGCCGTGAACACCCTGCTCTTTGCCGGATGTATCGGCATGGTGCTTTATTTTAAAAAGGCTTCGAATATGGAAGCGGCATACGGATTGGCGATTACGGCCACCATGCTGGCGACTTCTATTTTGTTTGCCAACTTCCTGGTATTACACCGGGTGAAACCCATCCTGGTCTATTGTTATCTCGGGGTCTATCTCACGATAGAGCTGGTTTTCTTTTATGCCAACCTGGATAAGTTTCAGCACGGTGGTTATGTTACCCTGATCGTGGGTGGCCTGCTCTTCCTGGTGATGTACACCTGGTACCGGGCACGGAAGATCAAGAACCGCTATGTGGAGTTTGTACGGCTGGAACATTATATACCCCGCATCCAGGAACTCAGTAATGATAAATCAGTAGCGAAATATGCCACGCACCTGGTGTACCTGAGCAGTGCCGATAATCCGAAAGAGATTGAACATAAAGTGATTTATTCTATCCTCAGCCGTAAACCTAAGCGGGCGGATATCTACTGGCTGGTACATGTGGATACCATTGATGATCCGTATACCACCGAGTATAAAGTCACGCATATTATTCCCAATGATATCATCCGGGTGGATTTCCGGTTGGGTTTCCGCGTACAACCACGGATCAACCTGCTCTTCCGTAAAGTGATCGAAGACCTGGTGGCCAACCGGGAAGTGAATGTAAAGAGCCGTTATGAAGGACTGGATAACCTGGGCATGAGCGGAGACTTCTCGTTTGTGGTGATGGAGAAATACCTGAGCCAGGATAATGAACTGCCTTTCTTTGAACGGATCGTGATGAAAATCTATTTCTGGCTGAAGGAAGTGAGTCTGTCCGAGGAAAAAGGCTTTGGTCTTGATACCAGCAATGTCGTAGTGGAGAAATTCCCGCTGGTGGTCTCTGCGGTCAGTAACCTGCGTCTGAAAAGGGTGATTGATTAGGTATGCAGGACCGGCGCAACAATATGCTCTCCATACTAATCATCCTGGCGGCCTGGGCGATTGCCCTGGCCCTGGCCTGGGGGGTGTTTAGCA
>CAZLRY010000697.1:0-1602 GCA_964561675.1 uncultured Chitinophaga sp. | reverse complement strand
ATGGCCCTTGCTTTATCGGCCACTTTGAAATACCAGTCAAGACTCTGCTCCAGCAACTGCGGCCGTCCCCACTGGGCATAATGTGCCGCATGCCACCAATGCATTTCAATATGCGGTTTGCCATACCAGCTGTTGTAGGTGAGACCTGTTTCCTGCGGAGGATAAGCAGAGGCACATTGAATGCGGGTCAGGTATTGGGAGAGGATCACTCTTCTTTCGAGTTCAAAAGCGCGGGGATCGGTGCTGCCGGAAAAATCAACGGCGCCACCGGAATTCCAGAAGCGTTTCCAGAAGGACGTACTGTGCCCACTGATCATTGGGAAGCCGCCAATTTCCTTTTTGGTCATCTGGCAGAAGTTCACGGTCAGGTCCCAGGTATTATTTTTCACCAGGTAAGGAGACAGTGCAAAATAATGCGGACCATCCTGCGTCCACCGTGTGTTGCCTGTCCAGAAAGCATTGACCCGGTATGTTGTTGAATCGATTCTCCGGTTGATCTGTAATCCAAACTCGCGTAAAGCCAGGGGGACCGACTGATGCAATTCATTATTGACCCATAAATTCCCTACATCCTTGAACTGTCCGTTGGGATAGGGAAAAAGGAGCCGCACACTGATACGGTGCTGATTCAATAAGGGGGAAATAATCCGGAAAGCCACCGCTTCCTGTTGATCATCACAGGCGGTGAAGACTTCTACCGGTTCTCCTTCGACGGTGAATTTACTATGAATGATGCCGGTCCACAGATCGAGCTTCTGATCAATGTCTTTGATATCTGAAGCATCGGCGTGTGTGCCGTCTTTCTTTTTTATTTCCATGCCCACATTGCCAAGTTGCAGACGGTGCGGGTTCACGCGGTAATAATCCACGGCCTTCTTTGCATGTTCGGGTTCTTTGATCTGAACGGTGTAGGATATCTTTCTGCCTTCGAGGTCATAGGTTCTTAATGCTTCTTCTCTTTTATAATTATCGGTATTGGGAAAGCTGTGCCAGCCCCAGTCGGATTGGGTACCGAGGGGTACGCCTTTGGCATAGGATTCAGGGAAGGATTGCATACCGGTGGCATCGACGGTGAAGGCGAATCGGCCATTGCCAACGCTGAGGGAGGAGAGCGAATCGATTTTGTTGACGTGGATGCTGTGACGTTGCACGAGGGATTTGCGGTTGATGGGTTGGGCGTGCACGCCGGCGGCGAGGAGTAGAAGGAATATAAAAGCAATATGTTTTTTCATGTGCATTTTTTATAATAATGCCACCCCTTCGGGGTTTTGATTTTCAGAATCCGTATAACTATCGTTTCTATAATAATGTCAGCCCTTCGGGCTTAAAATGTTCAAAATTCAACATAAACTGCGGAGATCGTCGCTTCTAGCTTCTTGCTTCTCGCCTTTCTGTCACCCCTTCGGGGCTTTGATCTCCTCACTGCCAGGCATTTTACTATAATTGTGTCAGCCCTTCGGGCCTAAAATACCCGGGTCTTGTGATTAATTTCGGCGATCGCCCCTTCTCGCTTCTAGCTTCTTGCTTCTCGCATCTTAAAAAACCGCAGAGAACGCAGAGAGCGCAGAGGGAGTTGATTTCCCGAAATCATCACCTCTGTTG
>CAZLRY010000696.1:0-1603 GCA_964561675.1 uncultured Chitinophaga sp. | reverse complement strand
GATACAACAATATTATGAACAACGCAAAAACCATCTTACTTATGAAGCGAACAGGGAATAAACGCGGACTGCTCCTCGCTGTCCTGCTCCCCTTGCTGGGAGCGGCTCAGTCGGGCGGAGGAACAAATCCGGATACCACGAAACCAACAAAACATGAATTCACCATTCAGCAGGCGGTTGACTATGCAAAGAAGAACAACCTGAATGTGAAGAATGCCTTGCTGGATGTACAGTACCAGGAGCAGGTAAATAAAGAAATCACCTCCAGGGCTTACCCGGGTATCAACGCCAGTCTGAGTACCACCTACAATCCCAATGTAGCTACCCAGGTGCTGCCCAACTTTATTTCGCCTTCCACTTACCAGGTGCTGATTGACCAGGGCGTGAAAGATGGCAATGGCAATCCGATCCAGATGCCGGCGGATTTTGGTTTTATAGCCGCCCAGTTTGGTACGAAATACAGCGCCAGTGCAGGCATTGCACTTTCCCAGTTGCTTTTTGACGGCCAGGTATTCGTAGGACTCCAGGCCCGTGATGCCACCATGCGCTTTGCCCGGAAGAATGTGGAAGTAACGGAGGAAATGATCAAAACCAATATTTATAAGATCTATTACCAGCTGGTGGTGAGTAAAACCCAGGTGGAACTGCTGGAAGCAAATATTCAGCGGCTGGAAAAACTCCAGCATGATACAAAGATCATTTTTGAGAATGGCTTTGCTGAAAAGCTGGACGTGGACAAACTGAATGTGGCCCTGACCAACCTGCGGACGGAGAAAGGGAAAGTGATGAACAGTATTTCCAATGGTTACTACGGTCTTAAAGTATTGATGGGTATGCCTGTGAAGGATGAACTGGTGCTGACGGATCTGCTTACCGAAGAGCAGATTAAAGACGGCATCCTTGAAGCCAGTATTTACAAGTATGAAGACCGGAAGGAATTTCAGTATGCCCAGATTGGTAAGGAGCTGAATGAGTTTAACATCAAACGTTATAAACTGAGCCAGATCCCGACTATTTCCCTGAGCGGTCAGTATGCGAAGAATGCCCAGCGGAATAAATGGAACTTCCTGGATAAGGGCGACTGGTTCACCATTTCTTCGGTTAACCTGAATATGTCTATTCCGATTTTTAACGGCTTTTATACCAAATCAAAAATCCAGCAGACACGTATTGACCTGCGCAAAACCGAGAATCAGATCGAAGCGCTGAAATTATCCATTGACAGTGAAGTGGAAACGGCAAAGAATAATTACCGTTCTGCGATCAGCACGATGGATTACCAGAAAAAAAACATGGAACTGGCGGAGACTGTCTACCAGCAGACCAAGAAAAAGTATGAAGTGGGGACCGGTTCACAAACCGAGATCAACGCGGCACAGGTGGAACTGAAAACGGCGCAGACCAGTTATATCACCGCTTTGTATGACGCGGTCATTGCCCGTATCGATTTTCTCAAAGCCACCGGCAAACTTTAATAAAAACCAACCATTGACTTATAAATTAAAAAGTATGAATACGATTTTGAAAATAGCTTCAGCAGTACTGCTGACAGTTTCTATAGCTGCCTGTGGGGGCAGTGCCAAAGAAGATAAAGGCAAACTCA
>CAZLRY010000695.1:0-1608 GCA_964561675.1 uncultured Chitinophaga sp. | reverse complement strand
TACCTGTGCCACGGCAGCAGGTAACATTCCTGTCAGGAGGATCAATATGAATAATTGGTAAAAGATTCCCTTTCTCATATTCCAGATTTGAAGGCAAACGTAAAGTAGTTTATATTATAAACCAAATATTTTTTACAAAAAAGAACCGTCCCGCTTTTGGCAGGACGGTCGGAACCCCTATGAAAAATATTGTATATTAATGCTTTACGATCTTCTGTTGGGCAGTTTTGCCATCGCAGGTCACCCGTACGATATAGAAGCCCGGAGCCAGGTTACTGGTGTTGATGGTCTCAGTCTGGTTGCATCCACTGGCTGACTTACGGCTGGACACCTGACCGTTGGCGTTGAACATTTCAAATACAGCCGGCTTATTCTGCCAGTTATTCGGTACGGTAATGCGCAGTTCATTCATCACCGGATTCGGGAAGGTCAGGATACTGATGCTGTTGGCATCTGTTTTTCCAAGGCGGATAATCCGTGTTTCAGAAAGTTCAGATTTACCATCAATATCCACTGAACGAAGACGGTAGTATACCACCGGCACCTGGAAAGAAGCTACGTTATCAGAATAAGTATAGTTGGCTTTTGTATCTGCAGCACCATAAGAGAAAACCAGGGCTGTTTTGCTGAAGTTCACCCCATCTGTGCTACGCTCGAGTTCAAAATGACTGACATTGATTTCTGAAGCGGTTTCCCATTTCAGGTTTACTTTTTCTTTAACCAGTGAGGCGGTGAAAGCGGTTAACTTAACCGGCAGGGTGCTGATCGGAGCTATATAAGCGAAATTCTTGAACCAAACAGAATACATGCGGTTGGCATTACTGGCTGAACCGGTAGTAGTGGCACCCAGGCGAATGATCAGTGAACTGGTATTGGTATATTTTACCGTAGTCATTATTTCAGTAGCCGACGTATCAATATTATTACGATCCGTCACTGAACCCATAAACTGCTTACCATTCATGAGCGGGAGATTCAGTGTACCCACCATATTTGATACTGTCAGCTGTGAATTGTTTTCGAGTGTATAAGAAGATCCGCCATAGAAAGCATCCCACTCACGCAGACGGCTGCCGTTACCATCGATATCCAGGCCGGTCACATGAAACTCGGTCATCTGTGCAGGCATCCTGGTATCCTTGTTTACAAACTGAATCTGAAATTCAATCCACCAGGTGGAAGCGGAAGACACACTACCATTGTTAAACTTAATCTGCGGCTGAAAGGCCTTCTTAAACCCACTACCTGTAAGATCCAGGGCATTGATCACTACCTGAGAAGAAGATCTTCCGGAAATAGTCATGATCGCATCCATCTGGCTGTTTACATCAGAAAAGCGATATTCAGCACCATTGGCAGTACCAGCCACAGAACCGGGTTCCAGTGCCGGATTCTCAAATGACATCTCACCGGTAGGTTGTGCATTCGCCAAAATAACTGACAAAGAGAAAATGACCAGCATCAGGAACTGACGGAAAGTACTTGTAGTGTGTAAAAATGTTTTCATTGCTCAGGGTTACAGATTAAATAGTAGGGTGTAGATCGAACTATCTTCAGATTGCAATGAAACCCGTAAAATGTAAGTTGAAACGTACCGGGAGTATTATC
>CAZLRY010000694.1:0-1620 GCA_964561675.1 uncultured Chitinophaga sp. | reverse complement strand
CGAAAGGTCGTTAGAACCAATAAATCAAAGAAAATGGCAAAAGAAATCTCCGGCTTTGTAAAGCTGCAGTGTAAGGGTGGCCAGGCCAACCCTGCACCTCCGATCGGTCCTGCGCTGGGTTCCAAAGGTATCAACATCATGGAATTCTGTAAGCAGTTCAACGCAAGAACGCAGGACAAAATGGGAAAAGTTCTCCCTGTATTAATTACTGTTTACACCGACAAAAGTTTTGACTTTGTAATCAAAACACCCCCCGCAGCTATTCAGCTGATGGAAGCCGCTAAAATTCAAAAGGGTTCCAAAGAAAGCAACCGTGTTAAAGTGGGTAAAGTAGACTGGGATCAGGTAAAGGCAATTGCCGAAGACAAAATGCCCGACCTGAACTGTTTTACAATCGAAAGCGCCATGAAAATGGTAGCCGGTACTGCACGCAGCATGGGCCTCAATGTGGAAGGTAAAGCTCCCTGGGAAAATTAATCCCTTCACCCCCTTAAGGGGACTTTTTGAAATCCTTAAAAGAAATTAAAATGGCATTCATTAGTAAAAAAAGAAAAGTTGCCGATACAAAAGTTGACGCAAACAAAGCATATTCCTTAAAAGAGGCATCCACGCTGGTGAAAACAATTTCCACCTGCAAATTCGATGCGTCTGTGGACCTGCACATCCGTCTGGGTGTGGATCCTAAAAAAGCTGACCAGGCTATCCGTGGTACGGTAAGTTTACCCCATGGTACTGGTAAAACAAAGAAAGTACTGGTTCTTTGTCCTCCTGACAAAGAAGCTGAAGCAAAAGCAGCCGGTGCGGATTATGTCGGACTGGATGAGTTTGTTACCAAGATCGAAGGTGGATGGGTTGACGTGGATGTGATCATCGCTACTCCTTCTGTAATGCCTAAGATTGGTAAACTCGGTAAGGTACTGGGCCCCCGTAACCTGATGCCGAACCCCAAGACCGGTACAGTTACCAACGATGTGGCAAACGCGATCAATGATGTAAAAGGCGGTAAAATCGCTTTCAAAGTGGATAAAGTAGGTATCATACATGCTTCTATCGGACGGGTAAGTTTCTCCCCTGAGAAAATTGCTGAAAACAGCCAGGAGCTGCTGAATGCAATCATCAAGGCGAAACCCTCTTCTGCAAAAGGTACTTACCTGAGAGGTATCAGCATGGCCAGCACAATGAGTCCTGGTATTGCCATTGACACCAAAGCATTTGTTCACTAAACCGGTCTGGCCGTTTAATACTGCCAGGTAATTTTTAACGGGGCCAAACGGCCTGACCGATAAAAAACTTAAGAAAAATGACTAAAGATCAAAAAAACGAAGTGATTGAACTGCTGAAAGGTAAGTTCGCTCAATACAACAACTTCTATATCGCCGATACCGAATCACTGTCTGTTGCACAGGTTGGCAAACTCCGCCGCGCTTGTTTCAGCAAACAAGTTGAAATGAAAGTAGCTAAGAACACCTTGATTAAAAAAGCACTGGAATCACTGGATAGTGAAAAGTATGCAGGAATGTATGATTCACTGCACAAAGTGACTGCCCTGATGTTCTCTGAGAACCCCAAGGAGCCGGCCCTGATCATCAGTTCTTTCCGTAAAGAAAGCAATGGTGACAA
>CAZLRY010000693.1:0-1622 GCA_964561675.1 uncultured Chitinophaga sp. | reverse complement strand
ATGCGCTTCATAGATAACCAGAACGACCGGGAGACCAAGGAAGGCGATAAACCTTCCCGGAAGAAGCCCATGTACCCGGTAAATACCAAGCTCAGAAGCTATTTACGGGAACGGGGAAGAGAAGTCCGGTTGCCGGTTACCTACCATGACCTGCTCCGGTTTACCTGGTCCACCCCCATCATGGACAAAAACGGGCATCATACGCATTGGGAAAAAGCTTCGTACGACAGCCGCGACTGGGATTATATACGGGAAGGGCTGGTTAAAATTTACGCGATTCTGAAAACAGAGGGTGATTTCAGTTTTATCACCCACCTGGATGTAGCAAGGATTGATTATTGCGCTTTTGGCAATTCCAATCCGTTCCGGATCCGGATTGTCAATAAATTCAACGACAACTACGATCATTATTATATCAAAATTGCGGATGCTTCGCGTATTTACGGACTTGAACTGGAGCATATCCTGTCACCCAACCGGATTACTTTCTTTACCTATGGCAATACCCTGGTAGAAGAACATATTCCCGGAATACCCGGTGATATGTTTATCCGCCAGATCCTGGAATCGCCCGAAACCAATAAGATCCGGCTGGCCAAGGAATTTGTAAAATTCAATGAACGCTGTTTCGTGCGTCTCCTCGGCGATATGCGCAGTTATAATTTTGTGGTAAGCATAACCCCGGATATTGAGGATTATCAGTACCGGATAAGGAGTATCGATTTTGACCAGCAATCCTATGAAGGACGTAAAAACCTGTACCTGCCCCAGTTTTTTAAAGAAAACTATGCGTATGTGGAATCTGCACTCGCGGTGCTGAACAGGGAGTCCATTGAACAATACCAGGCAGAGGAAAGAACCATGATTACTTTCCGGCTGGCCACTGCAAGATACCGGATCAAGGATCTGCTGGATATTATGACCCACGATAAAATCAGCACCCCGGAAAAAGTGGTTCAGCTGAAAGAAGAACTGGCCGAATACATGAAAACCAACGTGTATGATAAATGCCAGAACATGGGACAGATCGTAAAAGTGCACCTCAAGCTTACCCTGCGGAAAAACCTGCTCCTGGTGCAAAAAAATCTGGGAAAAAGCAAACGAAAATCACGTTGAACTCTAACAGATGTTAGCTTTGCGAATAACGGAAAAGCTATATATTAGCGGGCCTTTAACGATTACCTGCCTGCTGAAAAGCATTTGCCACTTTAAAAATTTTAAAAATCAATGAAAAAGTACAGAGCCGGGGTGCTCTTCGGCGATGAGCTGGAAGCACTCTACAATGATGCCAGGGATAACCAGTTTGCTTTACCTGCTGTGAACACTATCGGTACCAATACCATTAATGCCGTACTGGAAACCGCAGCTAAAGTGAATTCCCCGGTGATCATCCAGTTTTCCAATGGCGGCGCCCAGTTTATAGCCGGTAAGGGTATGCCCAATGATAACCTGCAGGCGAATATTGCCGGTGGTGTATCCGGTGCCCTGCATATTCATAATGTAGCCAAATACTATGGAGTGCCTGTTGTCCTGCACACTGACCATGCCGCCAAAAAATGGTTACCCTGGATCAGCGGTTTACTGGATGCCGGTGAACAATTCCATAAGGAAAAAGGACAGCC
>CAZLRY010000692.1:0-1622 GCA_964561675.1 uncultured Chitinophaga sp. | reverse complement strand
CCGCCGGCAATATTGGCGGTTTCTGCCATCAGTTTTACATCTTTCGTGGCCGCATAGACCAATGAAGCCACAGCGATGACGGTATCCCCGGCACCGGATACATCGGCGATGTTGCGGATATGGGAGGGTATGATACAACTGTTATTTCCTTGCTGGTAAAACACGCCTTTTTCAGAGAGTGTAATAAATGAAATAGCATGATTCAATTGCTGACTGAGTTCCTGGTGGATGGACTGCATCACTTTTTCACCAGCGCCTTCTGTTGTAATATTCAGGGCTTCCTTGACCTCTTTCAGGTTAGGTTTAAAAATATCGACCCCGGAATAAGCAAAAAAATTACGGCGTTTGGGATCCACGGTAACAATGATATTTTTCTCCTTACACCAGTCAATGACCTGCCTGATCACCCTGGCCGTAAGCACCCCTTTGTTATAGTCTTCCAGGATAATAACCTGTGGCTGCTGCTTGTCGATATACCGGGCTACCTGTTCCAGAAATTGAGCTTCCTCTGCTGCATCCAGGTCACGAGTCACTTCCGCATCAAGGCGCATCATCTGCTGACTGCGGCTGATGATCCTCATCTTATTGGTGGTAATTCGCCCGGCACTGGACAACATATAAGAGGTATCAATTCCTTGTTGCTCAAATAAGCCCCTCAGCACCTGTGCATCCGTATCATCACCGGTAACGGTCAGCAACGTGGCCTGCGCATCAAGGGAACGGCAGTTCAGTGCCACATTGCCCGCGCCACCGATCCGGTATTCCTTGTTTTGTAAAGTAACAACTGGTACTGGTGCTTCAGGAGATATCCGGTCCACCTTACCCCACATATAAGTATCGAGCATCACATCGCCAATTATACCCACCCGCAGGGAAGAAAAGCCCGTAAAGAGTTTTTTGAAATCTACCATACCCCAAAATAACGCAATATTTCTGTTGAAAAAAAGGATACAAAAAAGCCCCTTACGGGGCTTCCTGTTTTAATTCTTTTTGGCCTTATAACTGGCATTCAGCCCTTTTATCACATCAGCAGTAATGTTATAAGCTGTATCCCGGTAATAGAAGAGTCCCTGTTCGTAAGACACAATATAAGAGTAGTCCTTTTCTTTATTGTACTCCTTCAGGAATGATTCAATTTTTGTTTTGATCTCATTCTGGCGACGCATTACAAAATCGCTGTACTCTGAATCAAGCGTCTGTTTCCTGTTCTTAATCTCATTGTCCAGGTTCTTCATTTCCTGGCTGGCAGCTTCGGATTGCGCCTGGTCGAGTGCACCGGAAGTAGCCTGTTGTTGATAATAATTGAATTTCTGTTGCAGGCTTTTAGACATCCGTTCAATCTCTCCGTTTATGGATTCCTCCCGTTTCAGCATTTCTGACTTCAGTTCTCTCACCATATCGAAATTGGCAGCCAGTGAGTCCATCTCAAAATAAGCGATTTTAAACGCCCCTTTTTCTGCCGTACCTGACTGTCCGTCACGGCTGGCACCCTTGCTTGAAGCACCCGGTTTTTTTCCCGTGAAATGTGCAAAAAACAAATAGCCACAACCCAGGGTCAGGGCCAGATTCCATATCAGCAAACCATTTTTCATCCAGTTCATTTTACAAAATAACTACGAATA
>CAZLRY010000691.1:0-1625 GCA_964561675.1 uncultured Chitinophaga sp. | reverse complement strand
TTCACTCTTTCCGTTACAAAAGCCCGGTTGGCTTCCGGAATGATAAACTGTATTCCTGGATTATTTGCAAGAATGGGTTTCAATGTCTCCGCATCCAGGTGATCGGTATGATTATGACTGGAACTGACCACATTGATCTGTTTTAGTAATTCCGGTGATATCACCCGCTCACTGATCCGGGTATGCGGCTTATCGGTGTGTTCATATTTTTTAGTCAGGGAATCTGAAAGATAAGGATCCAGTAATACCCGTTTCCCCTTCCATTGAAGTAAAAAGCCGCTTTGTCCCAGCCACCAGACATGTGCCTGTGCGTCATCCGGCAACAGACGATCCATCGCTGCCACCAGTGCTTCATCTTTTAATATGGCGTTGATCAGTTCCACTTATTTATTCAGCTTTGACGCGGCTTCTTTATCGATCATCAGCACCGCATGCCGGTGTTTTTGAATAAAACTGGCCGGAACTTCATTCGTTACAGGGCCATCGCAGGCTTTATGAATGATGTCCGACTTGCTGTTGCCATTGGCCAGCAGCAAAAGCGTTCTGGCATTCATCACCTGGGCCATACCAAGGGTGATCCCTTTGGCAATGGCCGTTGGCTCATTAAAATACAATTGCCCGGAAGCCAGTGTGCTGCCGTGCAGTTCCTGCTCATGCGCGCGGAGTTCCATATCCACACCCGGCTCATTAAATCCGATATGACCATTGAGTCCGATGCCCACGAGCATACAATCAATCCCGCCGGCATGCTCAATTTCCCCGTTCATGATCCGGCATTCCATATCAACATCTTTTGTCATGCCGTCAAACAGGTGTACCTGTGACTCCTGAATACCCAGCGGATGGAATACCTGTTCATACAACAGGTTATGACAACTGCCTTTCTTCTCCGGGGGTACGCCCAACCATTCATCCAGGCCAAAACAAAAACACTGACTGAAATCTATGCCGCGTTCTTTAGCTTTTATAGCCAGTGCCCGGTAAGTTCCAACGGGCGAATTACCGGTGGCAAAACACAGTACGGCTTCAGGTTTTCTTTCTATAATCTGTATAATCAGTTCAGCTGCTGCGTCCGATAACCCGTTATAATCATCAAATATTCTGCATTCCATATTACAAACTCTCTCTTACTTTTTTCGCACCGAGTACCATGTTCGTTAATTTCTGACGCGATGCCCAACGGGCCGTCTGACTCAGGCCGCAATCAGGAGCCACCGATAATTTATCAGCCGGCACATAGTTCAGGCATTTCCGGATCCGTTCCTCCACATCGGCAACTGTCTCTATATAGTAGTTCTTTACATCAATTACCCCTACGGCCACCTTCATTTTTTCTGCAAAAGGGGCCAGTAATTCAATTTCAGCAAATTCCCGGTTGGCCATTTCGATATGAATCTCGTCTACAGACATATCCAGAAAATCCGGCAACATCGGTTTGATACTCCGGTAACCGACTGGCCGGCCCTTGAAATTACCGAAACATAAATGGGTGCTGAGATTACACTTGCCAACTATGGGTTTGACTGTGCGGTTAAAGATGTCGACAAAACGGCGGGTATCTTCTTTATACGCATAACAACTCATGGAGGGTTCATCGACCGTAATCTCCGTACAACCTGCTTCCA
>CAZLRY010000690.1:0-1632 GCA_964561675.1 uncultured Chitinophaga sp. | reverse complement strand
ACCGGGGATTCGACAATGTACTCGCAAAAAGACAGACCGAAGATCATTCAATTATCAAACTGAGTTACCTGAAACAACTTTGAAAAACGGACTTATAATGATTTCCAGCTTGGGTTGATACCGGGTATAGAACAAACATCTTTTGGTATCAGGCATCACAAATAGAGTAGCTTCAAAAAAAAGGAAATATGAAGCCGTCAATACCCCTTTTACTTTCTTTCTTTTTTGCTTTAAACACAACGGGTCAGGAATGTAACGTCATGCTGGATTCACTAAAAGGAAGCTACATAGGAGAATACAGAAAGGGATTGGCCAATGGAACCGGAACGGCTACCGGAACAGACAGTTATACCGGGCAATTTAAAAACGGCTATCCGGATGGTAATGGAAAATACACGCGAAAAAACGGGGAATACAAAGGAAAATTTGAAAAACCCTATACTACCGAAATGCTGACGAATTATTTCACCAGCAACAGTGTCAAAAAAAAGAATACACTCATTTCCGAGATCACATTCACTGTCAAGAACACAACAGCCGGAGGCTCAACCAACAACCAGCCGGTACTCCCGAAATCGGAAATAAAAAACATTCAGTTAGTCCAGGGAAATTATACCGAGTTGGTCTATGACAGCACCTCGCAAGTCACGAACCGCTATACTTTCAGAAACATCATATATCCATTCAGTGCTATCATCACTTTCGAAAGGGCCCGTTCTGTACAACAGGTGGCGATTGCAAAAATTAAACTCAACGAAAACGGGAACTGGATGATCCGGGTGGATGTAGAACAGTGAAGGAACTGGTTGTTAAGTTTAAAAGTAAAAAGGTTGACAAGGAAGATTCACTTTTGGGACATCCTGACTCCTGAAGCATTGGGATGACATCTGACAACTGTTTTCGTGTTTTCCCTCGTGTATTTACGACAAACGCACCTGCCCGATACAATATTCTGCTACTGATCATGTACTATTTAAGCTTTGCTTCCGTTTTTTACAGACAAAATCCTGACTGTGAAAAAATTATACCTGTTTCTTCTGCTGACCACCCCGCTCTGTGTTTTTGCCCAGAAAAATGTGGACCTTGATAAATACCGCTTTACGGTACAATACAGGGCGTTGCCGCAGGTGCAGCTGGACAGCACCTATCGTACCTACCATGTGGAAATTGAAAGTACACGCCTGATGGATTCTTTTATGGATGACCTGTCGCCGGAAAAATCAGTCAGACTCGAAGGTTGGAGAAAACTGGAGCAGGACGGACATCTTGGTATTCAGGTTAAACTGGGAGATCTTTTACCAGAATCGTTCTCCGTGAAGGAAAGAACGGAAACCGTAAAAAATGGGAACGGAATTGTAACCGGCAGCCGGACTTACTATCACCAGGAAGTGGTGTATAGCTTTTCCGCTAATGCCATTATCTCGGATTACAAAGGCATGCATATCATGGATCAGGAACTGGCCTCCCGCCAGAACAAGCAGATTTATAAAAGTCCGGAATTCACCATCAAGCACCTGGCAGAGGGATATTTCCTGGTAAACTCCATGTCTGTTACCCGTGACTTGTATCGCAATGCAGTAACCAGGTCGATGCATACGTTGAGTGACCGGATCACCCGGAACTTCGGTTTTG
>CAZLRY010000689.1:0-1634 GCA_964561675.1 uncultured Chitinophaga sp. | reverse complement strand
CTTGGTTTATCAGCAGTCAGTGGAGGAGGTAAAACATACTCAGCTCTGTTGATTGCTTTTGGTATTTGCAATGATTGGAGCAAGATTGCCATTATAGATACCGAAAATAGCAGCGCTGATTTATATGCCCATCTCGGCAACTATAATGTGCTTCCTTTAAATGCACCGTTCACACCTGAAAAATATAGTGACGCAATTAATCAGTGTGAAAAAGAGGGTATGGAAGTTGTTATTATTGACAGTATCACCCACGAATGGGAAGGTAAAGGAGGATGTCTGGAGATTGTGGAAAGTCTCGGCGGGAGGTATCAGGATTGGGCAAAAGTGACACCACGGCATCAGCAGTTTATACAATCTATTCTTCAAAGCAGTTGCCACATAATCACCACAGTAAGGCGTAAACAGGATTATGAGATGATTAAAGATGCCAGTGGTAAAGTAAAAGTGGAAAAGGCAGGCTTAAAAGAGATTACGCGAGAAGGGTTTGAATATGAACTGACAGTTAACCTGGAAATGGATATTCGGCACCATGCTGTAGCCAGTAAAGACCGCACCGGGTTGTTTATGGGTAAGCCTGAATTTACTCCTTCAGCTGAAACCGGTAAGGCAATTGCTAAGTGGTGTGATGAGGGAGAAGCTGTTCTGAATTTAACCAATAATATAGACTGGAATGAAAAGCTTAAGAAATGCGAGTCACAAAAGGACCTGGTTGACCTCTACAACAGGTATAAAAAAGAAGTGGACAACGACATCAGTTTACAAACCCTCTTTTCGTCACGAAAAAAAGAACTCCATGCCAAAAAGCTTAACGCAGCCTAACCCGTTACTACCCAATATTTCTAATGGCCTGAGTAAAGCACAGATTGCTGAATTAGTAAAACGGTCTGTTGAGGCAGTTCTTGAAAAAGAAAATCTTCTGCAGATGGCCGAAGTGCTTTCTGTTATGGAGGAGTTTATCAAAGGATTCCGGCAAGATGAGCGATATATCGACCTTTTAAGAAGGGAATTGATTGAATATCAAGGAAATGTAGTAACCAAAGCCGGAACTAGGGTTGAAATTTGCGAAACAGGTATTCAGTACGACTATTCCCATAACCCTGGCTGGGTAGAATTAGACCGACAGGTTAAGAAGCTGGAGGGAAAACGAAAAGAACTGGAAGCCCATCTCCGGCTTATTCCGGCGGGGAAAAAAATTGTTGATGCTGATACCGGTGAAGTGTTTATAGGGCCGGGAAAGTGCTCTAAATCGGGTTATAAGGTAACCTTACGGAAGGGGTAGGGATTGAATTACAAAAGCTAGGCTGGGCAGTCAAGTAAAAGGCTTTTTTAGTTTTGTTATCTGACAGGTTCCTTTGGTAAGAAATCCCGAGGTGAGCATTTAAATACTTTGGCAAGCATGTTAATATGGTTCAGATTGTATTTAGCTCTGTATTTTGGATTTTCAACATTTCCGATAAAGCCTTCAGATACATCCAATATTCTGGCAAGTTCAGCCTGTGATATTTTGAGCTTAAGCCGTTTTTCACGTACCTTATCTATCACATATTGCTCAATATTGGTTTGCAACTCAGCCATCGACTAGCAAGTAAGTCAATGGCAGTCTATTTAGTATACACACATGTATGTGTATATTA
>CAZLRY010000688.1:0-1634 GCA_964561675.1 uncultured Chitinophaga sp. | reverse complement strand
ATTCAGCGAGTGAAGTGGCCCGTGAAGAATTTCCGGATGAGGATGTGACTGTTCGTGGGGCCATTAGTATCGGCCGTCGTTTACTGGATCCGCTCAGCGAACTGGTAAAAATTGATGCCAAGAGTATCGGCGTGGGACAATACCAGCATGATGTAAACCAGAATCGCTTAAAAGAGGCACTTGACCAGGTGGTAGAGAGTTGCGTGAACTATGTGGGCGTGGATGTAAATACCGCCAGTAAGCACCTGCTGACCTATGTATCCGGACTGAGTGCCACCGTCGCGAAGAATGTGGTGGAATACCGTACAAAGAACGGGGGCTTTAAGAGCAGGGGAGAACTACTTAAGGTATCGATGCTGGGGCCCAAAGCTTTTGAACAATGTGCCGGCTTCTTACGGATCCCGAATGCTGCCAACCCGCTGGATAATTCAGCCGTTCACCCGGAGAGTTATCATGTGGTGGAAGCCATGGCCGCCAAAGCAAACAGCACTGTGCCGGAACTGATTACCAATCCGGAAGTGCGCAAGCAGATCAAAGCCCGTGAATTTGTATCAGCGGAAATCGGACAGTTTACTATTGAAGATATACTCAAGGAACTGGAAAAACCGGGCCGTGATCCACGTTCGCCCATTGAAGAATTCCGTTTTGCCGAAGGAGTGAGTACAATGGAGGACCTCAAGCCAGGAATGAAAGTACCCGGTATCGTTACCAATATCACCAACTTTGGGGCCTTTGTGGATGTCGGCGTAAAACAGGACGGGCTTGTACATATTTCTCATTTATCGAACCGCTATATCAGCGATCCCAATGAAGCGGTGAAGCTGGGGCAAAAAGTAATGGCGACTGTTCTGGAAGTAGATACATCGCGTAAACGGATTGCCTTATCCCTCAAAGACGGGCAAGGTGGCGGACAGCCTGAACGAAAAGCAGGAGGACAAGGGGGAGACAGAAACCGGGACAACAGGGCTGGTAATACCAAGCCCCAACCGATGAACCCATTCCAGGCGAAGCTGATGGAGTTGAAGAAAAACTTCAAAGATTAGTTCGTAGTTAGCAGTTCGTAGTTAGTAGTCAACAGCCCCTCGATACAGGTAAATCTTCAAGGCACGTCAGTCGTACTTCGTATTTCGTACCTCGTACTTTATTCTGCTTTAAAGTTTTTTCAAAATTGAAATACCTTCTTCCCACGGTCCGAACCCGGCATCGGCATTAATATGACCGGCATCGCCGATATTTATGAATTCGCTGCCCCAGCAATCGGCAAAATAACGGGCTCTTTCGGCAGATACCCAAACGTCATTGCTGCTGGCTACGACAATTGTTTTGAAGGGGATCTTCTCCAATGGGATAGGAGTAAAACCGGTGGCGGGAAAAGTATAGACCGGCGCTTCGATGTCACTGGGGGCCACCAGCATCGCTCCTTTAATAATTTTGCCGGAATGCCTGGCCCAATGGGCAATCGTTGAACAGCCGAGGCTATGGCCAATCAGCACAACGGAAGATGGATCAAGTGCAGACACTGCAAGGTCGATTGCCGTCAGCCAATCGGATAAAGCGGGCGCGTCCCATTCCGTTTGTCCAATTCTTTTGCAGTTCGGAACGGTTTTTTCAAACCAGGTCTGCCAGTGGGCCGG
>CAZLRY010000687.1:0-1639 GCA_964561675.1 uncultured Chitinophaga sp. | reverse complement strand
GATAAGATGATGAAATGGATACAACGGATGTATGAACCGGCATTACACAAAGCCCTGGCATTTCCCAAGCTGATCACAGGTTTTGTTGTCGTGTTCTTTCTATTCGCTGTTTTCATTCTCTCCCGGATGGGAGGGGAGTTTATCCCAAAACTGGAAGAAGGAGACTTTGCCGTGGATACCCGGTTACTGACCGGCAGTTCGCTGTCACAAACCATTGAATCGACTCAGCAGTCGGCGGGTATTTTATTAAAACGTTTTCCCGAAGTAGAGAAGGTCGTCACCAAGATCGGTTCCGGGGAAATCCCCACTGACCCGATGCCCATCGAAGCGTCGGATATGATGGTGATCCTGAAAGATAAAAGTGAATGGACGTCGGCTAAAACCTTTGATGAACTGGCCGATAAAATGAGCAAGGCGCTGGAAGATGTCCCCGGTATCACCGCCGGATTCCAATACCCGGTACAAATGCGGTTTAATGAACTGATGACCGGTGCCCGTCAGGATGTGGTCTGTAAGATATTCGGGGAAGACCTCGATACACTGGCGGCTTATTCTAAAAAACTCGGTGAAGTGGTGAGTACGGTGGATGGGGCGGCCGATCTGTATGTGGAAACCGTTACCGGTTTGCCGCAAATCGTAATCAGTTTTAACCGGGATCAGATGTCGCATTATCAATTGAATGTGGCTGATGTGAACCGGGTGATCCGTACCGCTTTTGCCGGAGAAAGTGCAGGCACCATCTATGAGAATGAGCGACGGTTTGACCTGGTTGTACGTCTCAATCAGCAGTCCCGCCAGGACCTAACGGATGTGCAGAATCTGCTGATCGCTACCCCAATCGGGACACAGATCCCTTTGTACCAGGTGGCAACCGTTGAAATAAAAGAAGGGCCCAACCAGATTCAGCGGGAGGATGCCAAACGAAGAATTGTAGTTGGATTTAATGTTCGGGGACGGGATGTGCAGAGTGTGGTGGATGAACTCAGCAAAAAAGTAAATGAGCAGGTAAAACTGCCTTCCGGATATTATGTGACCTATGGCGGTCAGTTTGAAAACCTGGTGGAAGCAAAGAAAAGATTAAGTATCGCTTTGCCTATTGCGTTATTACTCATTTTCATCATGCTCTATTTTGCTTTTGGTAAACTCAAATACGGGGTATTGATCTTCTCCGCCATTCCCTTGTCCGCCATCGGAGGTATATTGGCCTTGTGGCTCCGTGGTATGCCGTTCAGTATTTCTGCGGGGGTGGGCTTTATCGCCTTGTTTGGGGTAGCGGTATTAAATGGAATCGTATTGATCACCGAGTTTAACCGCCTGAAAGAACAGGGCATGCATGATCTTAAATTCATCATTATGGAAGGAACAAAAGTCCGGTTACGTCCGGTATTGATGACGGCCTCCGTGGCCTCTCTTGGTTTTCTGCCCATGGCCCTGAGTGCCGGAGCCGGTGCTGAAGTGCAACGGCCATTAGCTACCGTGGTGATAGGCGGCCTGGTGACTGCCACTTTCCTGACCCTTGTTTTATTGCCTATCCTGTATATGTGGCTGGAAAAAGAGAAACCCAGGAAAAGGAAACCGCGTCCTGTTGCCGTACTATTCTTCCTGTTGTCTTTGGGTACACTGGCACAGGCCCAGCAGC
>CAZLRY010000686.1:0-1646 GCA_964561675.1 uncultured Chitinophaga sp. | reverse complement strand
CGGCCGGTGATGTGCATGCACGGAATATGATCCGCTTAAGGGAGATCTATGTATCCATCCGGATTATTCAGAATATCATCAATGGTTTACCGGAAGGCGACCTGGTCACTGAAACTAAAGCTTTCCCTGATGGGGAAGCCACAGTAAGACTTGAAGCTCCTCGTGGTGAATTATTCTATTACGCAAAAGGTAACAAGACACAGGTGCTGGAACGGTTGAAAATTAAAGCGCCTACTTTTTCCAACGTAGCGGGAATGGTGAAGGCCTTTGAAGGAAATGAGTATGGGTCCGCCCCGGCGATCATTGCGTCGTATGATCCGTGTTTGTCCTGTACAGCGAGGTAGAGAATGCCCGGGGAAAAGGCGTTCATGGCAGCAACAGGTTGATGGGGGAATGAGTAATGAGTAATCAGTAATGAGTAGCTGGCTGGACAGGCCTAAAGTATCGGAAGATTTTAAAGCAGTGAATGAGTAATGAATAATGAGTTATGAATAATGAGTTATGAATAATGAGTAATGAGTAGCTGAATGAACTGACTTTATAGAATTGACTATAATATTAATTGAATATGAATGAATACAGTAAATGAAAATTTATTGATGTGGCTTAGTGGAATTCTCGTTCTGCTTTAGGACACCACTCATTACTCATTACTGATTACTCATTCTGCAAATTGCGTCAAAATGAACACTTTTTTCTCCGCCCTAGGCAATGTCTTTAAGAAACCGGTTACGACCAAATATCCGTTCGAACAAACCTATAAGCCCGACGATTATCGCGGACTGATCGGGTTTGAAGAGAGTCTTTGTATCTGGTGCCGTCGTTGTGAAGCAGCCTGTCCTCCCGGGGCGATTGTTTTTTCGCAGGATATGGAAGGCAAACAGACTTACCATTATAACCGGGCGGTTTGTATCTATTGCCATGAATGTGTGCGGTCCTGTCCGAAGGAAGGTGCGATCTTTCAGACGGCAGAACCGGCTCCCTGTGCGCTGAAAGAAGAGAATATCAATAATGGCTGGAATAAATTATTTGACGAAGCCATTGAAAGCCGTGAACTGTATGCGGCGGAGAAGAAAAGAAAGACGGCCGAAAAAGCCGCCGCGGATAAAGCTGCTGCTGCCGCCAAAAAAGCAGCAGAAGACAAAGCGGGTGAAACGCCGCAATAACCGAAATGTGTTGATCATGCATGAATTATCCATTGCCCATTCTATTATGTCGATTGCCGAGCGGTCATTACCGGCCGGTAGTGATGGGGTGATTACGGGGGTGAATATCCAGGTGGGGGAACTCAGCGGGATTGAAACTGAGGCCCTGCTGTTTGCCTTTTCTGCTATTAAATCCGGAACCGTATTGGAGGCGGCTGAATTGCTTATCGAAATCATTCCCGGTGAAGCCCGCTGTACGGATTGTGATACGGTTTTTCCTCTTCATTCCTTTGGTACTGCCTGCCCAAACTGCCAGGGCTACCTGTTGAATATCCTCCGGGGTAAGGAACTTAAAGTATTGAGCCTGACGGTTGAAGAACCCGAGTCCAGCCCCGCCGGCTGATAACAATCATACCCCTTCATGACCTGTCCTTTGGTTTTCCGTCCGGGATTTTTGGAGATTTGATTAGGCCCCTGTGCCTAACAAATGTTCATTCGATT
>CAZLRY010000685.1:0-1649 GCA_964561675.1 uncultured Chitinophaga sp. | reverse complement strand
ATAGGTTTGATTTTTCACTAAAGTTCAAATAGCATTATAATCACTGCTGTCCTAAAGCGGGAACAATCTATAAGAATAACATAGGAGCCACATAGAATACAATTTCTAACTATGTGTTTCCTATTTCTCTATGTGCCTCCTATGTTTGTAAATAGAGTTCTTTGAAGATATTCCCAAACCAGAATAGCTTTGTAATAGAAGTGAAGAAGAGTGAGAGCCATATGAGCCTAAACAACCAAAAGGTATGTTCTCACATAGAAATGGCCCACTCTTTTTGATCTCTTTGAGTTTGAACAGAATGTAAGGCGCCGGAGTATCCGCCAGCCAGAATATCCAGCCAGGAGAAAAAACGAAGGGAGATTTTCACTTTTAACCTTTAAAATCTTCTTGGTATGAAAAAGTTTCTAAAACATGTCATTGGTATCGATGTCGCCCAGGATGAACTCGTTGTATGTCTTGGTCAGCTGGGTGAGGATTTAGTTCCCGCTATCTATGGAAATAAAGCGTTTAGCAACACGGCTAAAGGTTTTTCGGAGTTGGTAAGCTGGGTTAAGAAAAAAGGCAGTGTTGGTCGTTTTGTTATGGAAGCCACCGGAGTTTATCACGAGGATCTGGCCTATTATCTGACAGGTAATGGGTATGAGGTAAGTATTGTATTGCCTAATAAAATCAGTAACTACTTCCGGACACTGGACATTAAGACCATCACCGATGAAACGGCAGCTGAAGCAATAACCCTTTTTGGATTGAGCCGCCACCTGGATACCTGGACTCCTCCCAAAGAGAGCTACCGGATGCTACGCCAGATTATCCGTGAAAGAGACCAGATTTTGCAGTCCAGAACGGCGGCTAAGAATCAGTTACATGCCGAAAATGCAGGAGCCTACCCGCATAAATCAAGCGTGAAGCGAACTCAGAAACTGATAGCTTTTTTGGACAAACAGGAGCAGGAGATCAATCAGGAAATTAAGGAATTAGTCCAAAACGATCCTGAGATAAAAAAAACACTGAAGGTCCTTTGTACAATACCTGGTATCGGGTTGCTGACTGCATCAACAGTACTGGCAGAAACCAATGGTTTTGATCTGATCCGGAATAAGCGCCAACTGGTCAGCTATGCCGGACTTGATGTAAGGGAAAAAATATCCGGTACCTCCGTGAAAGGAAAACCCAGAATATCGAAGAAAGGCAACCGTTACCTGCGAAAAGCAATGCACTTCCCGGCATTGGCTGCAATCCGACATGATGAACGCTATAAAGCAATTTTTGCCAGGTTGGTAGCCAGAACCGGAATAAAAATGAAGGGGGCTGTAGCCGTACAAAGGAAGTTGCTGGAAATGATATATGTGATTTTTAAATCTGGTAAGCCCTACGACAAAGAGTACTTAAAAAAATTAGAGAGCAGCATAGCCGCTCCCTAAGCAGGCTGGCACAAGGCCGCCTTAAAGTTTATTAAAGTTACTAAAAAAAGATTTGCGTAATAACACAGAATCTATGTGTTTAATCAGCGGCGCAGCCGCCTCCTGATTTCATCTTTTATACTACTGCAATTTATTTTTTCAATGAAACCGCTTTTTTGAATTCACGGGTGGCCCCCTTACCTACCGGACAATAATAATCCAGCGCATACTGGGCATCTACATAACTCA
>CAZLRY010000684.1:0-1657 GCA_964561675.1 uncultured Chitinophaga sp. | reverse complement strand
GTTCGTACCGGTATTCCTCACCGGATAGTTCCGCCAAGTATGCCCGGCAGGCCTCCGCCATTTATGCTGCACAAAAAGATTCAACCGGGCTTTCAAAATCGGATATTCTTATTTGCTATTACTACTATAATACCGGCAAACCCGATTCTGCACTATTGATCGCCCAACAATATATTGACTGGCTCCACACGCAACCAGCCCTGATCGCTCAACTGGCCTTATATTACTCTTTTTCAGGTGTTAGTTGCATGAAACTGGACAAGAAAAAAGAAGCCCTGACCCGTTTTTATAAAGCCCTCAACTATGCGGAAAAAGCGGGAGATAATATGACCAAACTCAAAGCCTATGTGAATATTGGCTGGGCCATGATGGAACTGAATCAGTTTGAGGAGGCTATTCAGAATTTCAGGATGGCTCTTGATTTTACGCTGGAAAAAAAATTACCACAAAATTTCTCCGGTGTGGCCCTCAGTAATATGGCCTCTTGTTTTGGGTCCTTGAATCAGTCTGACTCAGCCTTTAAATATGCCCGCCTCTCTATAAATAGTGCCCGCAAAGCCGGTGATATCATCACTGAGGCTAACGGTTTATTTATACTTGGCAATGCGCAGGTTAAAAGGGGACAACTCACTGAAGCGCTGTCTTCCTATCTGGAGGCGCAACCCTTGCGGGAAAAGGTTGGCGATCCGTTTTTTATCGTATCAGACCAGGCCGAAATCTCAAAGCTTTACGCAAAACTGGGTAATACCAAAGAAGGTATTGCTATTGGGGAAAAAGCACTCCGTATTGCTCAGGAAAATAATATCACGGCCAAGCTGCCCATGATTTATACATCACTGGCCAGTAATTATGAAACGGCCAATGACTTTGAAAAAGCGTCAGCGTATTATAAAAAAATCAGTGACCTGAAGGACAGCATGTATGCAGATGCCAATCCCCAGGCTATTGCAGAAATGAGGACAAAATATGAGACGGAAAAACAAGACCGGCTGATTGAACAGCAGAACAACAGATTGAAAATGCAGAATTACCTGTTTGCCGGTATCGCCGGATTTGTTTTGTTATCAAGCCTGCTCTTGTTGTCCTGGTACAAACGCAATAAACTCCGCCAGGAAACCGCCATGAAGTCGGAACTCATGCGGCAGCAGGAAACCGCCATCCGGGCGGTAATGGAAGCTGAAGAAAATGAACGGCAACGGATTGCGAAAGACCTGCATGACGGAGTGGGCCAGATGATGAGTGCGGCCAAAATGAACCTGTCTGCCTTTGAATCCGAACTGCAGTTCGACAACGAAGAACAACGGAAGTCCTTTGAAAAAGTAATTAACCTGGTTGATGAAAGTTGCCGGGAAGTACGGACTGTTTCCCATGTAATGATGCCGAACGCCCTTCTTAAAAACAACCTGGGTGAAGCTATCCGGGAGTTTACGGGCAAGCTGAACCAGAAGGATCTGAAGGTCGTTGTATATACTGAAGGACTGGAACAACGGCTGGATTCCAATATTGAAACCATGCTGTACCGGGTGGTACAGGAATGTGTCAATAACACGATCAAACATGCGGGTGCCAGCACCCTGGATATCTCCCTGATCCGCGACAAAGACGGGATCAGCGGAACTATTGAAGACAATGGCAAAGGTTTTGATACCACCGACGC
>CAZLRY010000683.1:0-1660 GCA_964561675.1 uncultured Chitinophaga sp. | reverse complement strand
TATGACAAGGTCGTCAGTGGCTATCACCAGTCTATTGCTTTAAAAAATGACGGCAGTTTTGCTGTATGGGGCCAGGACCTGAATAATGCAGGGACCGGTGACCTGCTTTCTCCGATAAACATAACTGTTGCTAACTTCCCGGCACTGACCGGAACGCCACTAAAAGCAACCATTGGTGGTGCAGGTGGTAGCGGTAAAGAACAAGCCATTCTGCTGACCAGCACCGGGCTCTTTGCCTGGGGTACGGAAGGCTATGTGGTCGCCAATAGTCTGACCAGTAGTGCCGTATTTCAAAAAATCGGAACACCAACCGGAGGTGATGGCACCACTAAATTACCAAGCGGTGTGACACCTGCGGATGTCTTACAAATGACGGCTTCCTATCAGACACTGATCTTACTGACTACAGGAGGATATGTATGGATACTTACTCAATCCAGTGCTAATATTCAGGGTAATGGGGCTGCTGCCGCCACCACTACCTGGCACCAGGTAAAGAAAGATGCCAGTACCGTATTATCCGGTGTTACAGCCGTTCGCGGACAGGTAAGCAGCGGAAGCTATGGTGCAGTAATGGCGCTTACGTCCACAGGACAGGTTTACACCTGGGGCAATTCTGTTTATCTGGGAGATGCCAATAACTCTTCTTCTAAGAATTATGCCACACTCATGACCCTTCCCGCTGAATTTTCATCTTCCAATATTCCGAAAATGATCGGGGTAACCGGTGGAATAAAAGGTACCAGCACGGTAAAAAATACTTATTATCTCGTCAGCAATCTGGGTAGTCTTTATGCAATGGGAGATAATTCCAAAAAACAATGTGGCACTTTTAATACCACAGAACAGAAAAGCTGGGTTAAAGCCAAAGTAAACAGCACCACGGATTTTTCCAATGTGAGTTATATCTCTGTACAGGAGCATGACGCTTCCTTCCCGGCTGTAGCGGCGATCACCACACAGGGTAATCTTTATACCTGGGGTGAAAATGGAGGTCTTATGATTGGAAGAGCCTCGGACGGAACAACCTATGATCCTGGTTTCCCGGGTGGATTTACCTCGGGTACCGATAAAGCTGTGTCCGCAGAAATGGGTGGACATACCCTGGTATACCTGCGTGAAGGCAGTGCCCAGTTCTGTTATGTAGGTCATAAAGTGGGTGGAAGCATGGGTGACAATACCAGTACCGATACCAATGTGAATACTTTTAATTGTTCCGGTACACCCAATATCAGTATTTGCGGTTACGTACCAGTAGCGGCCAGTTCCATTACTTCAACCATCAGCGTGGCTCAATCGCTGATCACGGCAAACGGTATCAGTACAACCACCATTACGATCCGGTTAAAAGATGCCAGTGGAACTAATTTAACAACCAGTGGGGGAACAATCACCCTGACCAGCTCGGCCGGAACACTGGGAACAGTAGTCGATAACAATGATGGAACATACACTGTTATTTTAACCAGTACTTCCAGCCCAGCCACCGCGCTGATTGGTTTCGCGATCAATGGCACAACGGCCAGCAGCACCACTAACGTCGTTTTTGCCAACACCCTCCCATTGAAATGGGGCGATGCAAAAGTCTTCCGCAAATACAAAACCCAACAGCTGGAATGGATCACTGAACAGGAAACCATGGTCAGCCATTTTGAAGTGG
>CAZLRY010000682.1:0-1660 GCA_964561675.1 uncultured Chitinophaga sp. | reverse complement strand
GCCGGGTCAAAAAAAATGGGCCCGCCATCGGGGGTAACACTGTAATTACCACTCCAGAGATCGCCATGAAGAAGGGCCGGGTGTTCCACTGGGAACAGGGTATCCAGTTGATTACAGAAATGACCGGCGGCATTGATATCCGAACGACTGAAGAGTTGTTTGTTAAAGAGTAGCTCTACCAGGGGCATAATCCGGCATTCAGTATAAAAATCACTCCAGGAGCCATGCCTTTTATTGGATTGTTTAAGGCGGCCGATATAGTTATCCGTGGTCCAGCCAAAGTATTCCTGTGGCTGCTGATGCAACAGGGCTAATTGCTGACCAAATGTGTCCCAGAAATTTTTTGCAGGCTTCCCCTTTTCTATCCACTCCAGCAACAAGTACTGCTGTTCCCCGGCTATACCGGTTTTTATGATTTCCGGAACAGCCACCGTTTTGCTTTTATTCAAACTGCTGAGTCCCGCAGCTTCTTTGAGAAACATATCGGGATATATCGCTGCCTGGTTCACTTTCAGAAAGTATTTCCCGGAGCGGGTATGCAGGCAGTAGGCACTGTTTATATCTCCTCCATTCACCTGTTCGGTTCTTTGAACCGGTAATCCACAGTCATCAATAATCGCCTGTAAAGACAAGGGAATGGATGCATTCATAGTATTGAAATTAGGGAATCGGGACGGAACCGGCTCCTGATCAAGGTCCGGGTAAGTCAGGAGTTTTTGATAATTAAGTAATAGAGCAGAAATGGATTAAGTAGAACCCTTTAGACAACAGGAAAGTGAAAAAACAGGGCTGCTGAAGTTTAACAGCTGTTTGTATGTCTATACTCATATCAATTTGACTGAATTGCTGATTTTGCTCATTTTAACCGGGGGATACCTCGTTCTACATTTGAAAACTGGTTGGTATGATTCCGTATACCGGTCAGTATTAAACGATTGTAAACACCTAAAACGTTGCTGTATGATTACAACAAAAAATCAATGGCTGATAAATTCATGCAATTGATGAAGAAGCGCAATCCTGATCAACCCGAATTCCTGCAGGCCGTTTCAGAAGTAGCGCAGGCCATTATTCCTTATATCGAGGAACATCCCCAATACAAGAAAGCAAATATTATGGAGCGGCTGACTGAAGCCGAGCGGATCATTATTTTCCGGGTACCCTGGGTGGATGATGCGGGAAATTTCCGTGTAAACAGAGGTTACCGGGTACAGATGAATAACGCAATTGGTCCATATAAGGGCGGACTCCGGTTTCACCCTAATGTTAACCTGAGCATTTTGAAATTCCTGGCTTTTGAACAGGTATTTAAAAATTCCCTGACCACTTTGCCAATGGGTGGTGCCAAGGGGGGATCCGATTTTGATCCTAAAGGAAAATCTGATAATGAAGTGATGCGTTTTTGCCAGAGCTTCATGACTGAACTCTATCGCCACATCGGTAATGATACGGATGTACCAGCCGGTGATATCGGCGTAGGTGGCCGCGAAATCGGCTTCCTGTTTGGCCAATACAAACGGCTTTCCAATGAATTTACCGGGGTACTGACCGGTAAGGGCTTTACCTATGGGGGCAGCCTGATCCGTCCGGAAGCAACCGGTTATGGTTTATTGTTCTTTGTAGATGAAATGTTGCGGACAAAAGGGGAAAGCCTGAAAAA
>CAZLRY010000681.1:0-1663 GCA_964561675.1 uncultured Chitinophaga sp. | reverse complement strand
TATTGGCTGATTTCCAAACGCCCTCTGAAACTCATGGGCGTACGGTTATTCAATTGTACATCAAGTGAAGCCGTTCCGTTGTTGAAAACTGTCAACCGGTATTCACGCACATCGGGTACACCCCCCGGCCGGATGTTCAGTATCCAGCTGTTTTTCTTCCCCTTCTCTTTGGTTATAGTGAATTCACCGGTTTTAAAATCCAGTGGTCCCTGATTAGTATATGCACCGCCACCGGAAAAAGACTGGCCATAATACGGCAGATTACTTTGCAGTTTGTCTTTACTGCATTTTACTTCATACCCGGCATCAAGCCCTCCCCGGTTCCCGCCAAATTGGGGGGTTGACTGCTCCGCAATAAATTTCCAGTTATCGGCCGCTATTGCATGCTCCAGCTCCGTATTCAGTACGACGGCCTGTTTGCCGGAAGAACAGCTGAACAGCATAGACGTGAAGAATAGCGCGCCCATTGATAAGATTATCTTTCTCATATAGATGAATTTAAGTGTGTTCTGTTCAAGTATGACTACCATCTCACCGGTTAATTTAACCGGTTTAATCCTGAATGTCCCCGGAAGCTGAATTTTAAGATACGATTAACTAACCAATATCATTTCAGACGACTCTAAATAAGCGTACCTTACATAAGGATGCAGCAAAACTGTTCCGGCTCTTATGAATTTACCTGGCAGTTTTAATAACCAGATCAAACAGGTGATGATCCTGGTCCTTTTATTACTGATGGTTTTTCTTTCGGTAAAGGAGTTGTATGTGTTCTTCCCGGGATTACTGGGTGCCCTCACCTTTTATATTCTCAGCCGCAACAGTTATTTCCAGCTCGTTTATCACCGCAAATGGAATAAAAGCGGTACCGCCCTGCTCTACCTGCTGGTTTATTTCCTGCTTTTGGCATTGCTGGTCTGGTTTACATTTGTACTGGTTGAAAAACAGGTACATCCTTTTATTAAAGATCCTGTTGCCACCATCTCCCAATTAAGAGAAGCGATTGATAAGGCACAGGAAAGAGCCGGTTTCAGCCTTATATCCGGTGACACCCTGGTGAACCTTCAGCAACGGATATCCGGTTTTCTGCCTTCCCTCGTAAATGATACCCTCAACCTGATCACCAACCTGATCATCCTGTTATTCCTTCTCTATTATATGCTGGTACACGGAAGAGCGATCGAATCCTATCTTGGGAACATTCTTCCACTAAAGCACAGTAATGTTGAAATTCTGGCCATCGAAACCAAACGACTGGTCAAAGCCAGTGCGTTGGGAATCCCGATGATCTGTATCATTCAGGGTGTTACCGCCACGCTGGGGTATTTCATCTTTGGACTGAATGATATCATCCTATGGGGATTCCTGACCGGCGTTTTGGCCTTCTTCCCTATTGTGGGCACAATGATTGTCTGGGTACCCCTGGTGGTATTCATGTATGCCAGCGGAAATAACTGGAATGCCACGGGTCTGCTGCTGTATAGTGTGATCGTTACGGGGAATGTAGACTACCTGGCGCGGATTACTCTTTTGAAAAGAATGGGCCAGGTGCACCCCGTGGTCACTGTACTTGGTGTCATCGTAGGTCTCGGCCTCTTTGGGTTCATCGGCCTGATCTTCGGTCCGCTGCTGGTCAATTATATTATCCTGCTGTTCCGCATTT
>CAZLRY010000680.1:0-1664 GCA_964561675.1 uncultured Chitinophaga sp. | reverse complement strand
TGGATGCGGATTTTTATAAGGACCTCACCTGGGTGGGCAGCAGTATGTCGGCCCGCGTGAATGAATCTTATCCCATGCGAAATGGGAAGAAGTCTATCGCCGTGTATACCGCCAACAAGCAATTCATTTCCGTAAAGAATATCAGTGGCGAGGAAATGCACATGATCTTCCAGGTCTCCAATGATGGGGTAGCTTTCCGGTATATGTTTCCGGGTAAGACCACGGCCTTAAAATACATCACCAAAGAACACACGAGTTTTCACTTCTATGAAGGAGCCCGGGCCTGGTTACAACCCAAGACCGAAGCACAGAGTGGCTGGGAACATAGCAATCCCTCTTATGAAGCGCATTATATGATGGATATCAAAACAGGTACTCCTGCACCGGGGGCTAACGGATGGATCTATCCTGCGATGTTTAAATATGGCGATACCTGGATGCTGATTACCGAAGCGGGTCTGGGTCGTGGTTATTGTGGAACATCCTTACAACAAAATTCTCCGGACAATGAATACCGCATCAACTTTCCACAGCCGGCGGAGAAATTCACCAATGGTGCGTTGAATCCGCAGTCCACCCTGCCCTGGGAATCGCCCTGGCGGATCATTGCCCTCGGGGAATTAAAGACTATTGCTGAATCCACCCTCGGTACGGACCTTGCTTTTCCGGCCAAGGCAACCGATACAGATTATATCAAACCCGGCCGTGCTTCCTGGAGCTGGATCATGAGCAAGGATGATTTTATCATTTTCAAAGAGCAGAAAAAATATATCGACTATGCGGCTGATATGGGCTGGGAGTATTGTCTCGTGGATGCAGCCTGGGATAAAAAGATCGGTTACGACAGTATTCAGATCCTCGCAGATTATGCAGCTACTAAAAAAGTCGGACTGATCCTCTGGTACAATTCAGCCGGCAGCTGGAATACGGTAAAGTATACGCCGAAGGATCTGTTGCTCACCCATGAAGGACGGATGAAGGAATTTGGCCGGATCCACAAGATGGGGATCAAGGGGGTGAAGGTTGATTTCTTTGCGGGTGACGGACAGTCCATGATCAACTATTACCAGGATATCCTTGAAGATGCGGCCGCGAATCAGTTGCTCGTGAATTTTCACGGGGCCACTTTACCAAGAGGCTGGCACCGTACCTATCCCAATCTCATGACCACTGAAGCGGTCTATGGGTATGAGATGATCACCTTTAATCAGAAAGACGCCGATGTGGCCGGTCCGCATATGGTGATGAGTGCTTTTGCAAGAAATGCGTTTGACCCCATGGACTTCACGCCAGTGAGTCTGTATAAAATACCCGGGAAAGAGCGTCGTACCAGTCCGGCTTTCGAACTGGCTACCTCGGTGATCTTCCTCTCCGGCATTCAGCACTTTGTGGAAGGTCCGGAAGGCATGGCTACGGTAGAACCTGAAGTGAAGAAGTTTATGCAGCAGGTACCCGTGACCTGGGATGAGACCATCTTCCTCGATGGTTATCCCGGTAAGTCGTATGTGGTGGCCCGTCGCTCCGGCAGCAAATGGTTTGTGGCCGGGATCAATGGCGACAGCACCGATCTGAATCTGCAATTGGATTTTCCTTTTGTCAAAGAAGCGCAGAAAGGACAGCTCTTTACCATGGACAATGGGGTGTTGAAAGCCAAAGAATATACG
>CAZLRY010000679.1:0-1664 GCA_964561675.1 uncultured Chitinophaga sp. | reverse complement strand
CGATCTGGTTCCAGAAAAAATTATCATGGTGATACTTCTCGGTAACATTTTTAAGTGGGCCCAGTTTCAGGTGAAAATCATAACCGTCTTTAACCGGTTTACCATACATCCGCATGATTTCACTATTGAACCAATCATTTCGGGTGGTATCTTTTTTCTGATAGCCAAATACGGCAAAAGCGGCTGTATAACTCTGAAGATAAGCGCCCATATGATGGAAATCATCAAAGAAGAAATCAGAAATAGGTGCCTGCGGAGAAACGGCTTTCAGTGCCGGGTGAGCATCGGGTAAAGAGGCTGCTGAATAAAATCCGGGATAGGAAATGCCATAGATGCCCACCCGGCCGTTATTGCCGGCCAGGTTATTCACCATCCAGTCGATGCTGTCCCAGGTATCCGAACTCTCATCCACATCCTTCTTATTCATCGGGTCATTACCAGGGATATTCGGGGTCATATTATTAAAAAGGCCATCACTCATGTAGCGACCACGTACATCCTGGAAGACCAGGATATACCCGTCATGCACAAGGTAATTGGAGGGATGACCATGGGTATTGTAACCACCATAGTTGGAAGCGTTGTAGCAGGTCCGGTTCATAAGGATGGGATAGGTCTTTGATTTATCCTTGGGCATGTACACCAGGGTAAACAACTTCGCGCCATCCCGCATCGGGATCCGGTATTCAAACTTCTCATAGTTATCCTTCATATACTGTGTTTCGGGGTCAGCTGTCTGTGCAATCAGGAGACCCGGAATGGCTGAAAACAGTAAAAAAGTGATGAGCTTATGCATGGCTATTTTTTCCGGGAAGATAAAACAAGTCCTTTTAATAAAGAGTAGATACTGGTAGTATTCTATGATCCCAACCGGGGCATGCTGCATGGCCCATCTCTGGTGCCTGCTGATTAGCAATCTGTACACCCCACCCCGTTTACCCCCTGGTTTTCTTGCTTTAAATCACTGAATCTATTATCTTTATAAAAAATACTCCTATGTCACTGCTCAACCAGGGAAACAAAAAAGACAAGAAAAAAGACGACAAGAAAAAAGGCGCCACGGCTGGTGGTTCCAAATTCATAGCGAAGCCCAAGTCCGGGTTTGTCAGCAAACAGCAAAATACCGGCTCTCAGCGGGGTAGTTAATCTTACCGCCAGTATATGACCAAGGAAGCGCTGCTGAAAGAACTTTCAGAAGAAACATTTATCACCCTGAAGCCATCGCCTGTGCATGGAATCGGGGTGTTTGCCCTCCGTGATATCCCCAAAGGTTGCAAAACCCTCTTCTCCCGTAATGTAGGAGAATGGATCCGGGTGCCCATTACCGATATCGACCAATTGCCGGACCAAACCCGCAATATGGTGGAGACCTACTGCCTCTATGACGAGACCCATTATTACCTGCCTGATTATGGCTTTAAAGTAATGGACCTGGTCAATTACCTGAATCACTCCTCCTCCCCCAATGTGATCTCTGTGAACGATGGTGAATATTTTGAATCGCTCCGGGAGATAAAAGAAGGGGAAGAATTGCTGGTGAATTATGGGGAGATTGTGGATACGAAAGAATACCAATAGGAAAAATTCCAAGAGACAAGATGCCAAGAAACAAAGAAGCATCAAAATACAAAAACCAAAACCTTCTTAGAACGGTTTGATGCTTA
>CAZLRY010000678.1:0-1664 GCA_964561675.1 uncultured Chitinophaga sp. | reverse complement strand
CTATGGCTTTTCAGTTGCATACGCCTTTTCAACCCGCCGGTGATCAGCCCGACGCTATCCGGCAATTAACCGAAGGAATCAATGATGGGGAAAAATTCCAGACCCTGCTTGGTGTAACCGGCAGCGGTAAGACTTTTACCATTGCCAACCTGATCCAGAACACCCAGCGCCCCACCCTGATTCTCACTCATAACAAAACCCTGGTGGCCCAGTTATATGGCGAGTTCAGACAGTTCTTCCCTGAAAATGCAGTAGAGTACTTTGTTTCTTACTACGATTACTATCAACCCGAAGCCTACCTGCCGGTTAGTGATGTCTATATTGAAAAAGACCTGAGCATAAATGATGAACTGGACAAACTTCGACTGCGGGCGACATCCAGTCTGCTCAGCGGCAGACGCGATATTATTGTGGTAGCTTCCGTGAGTTGCATTTATGGTATGGGTAATCCGACGGATTACGAAAACGGAATCATCCGGATCAGTAAAGGAGAAACTATTTCCCGCCAGGCCTTCCTGCATTCGCTGGTGAATTCACTCTACAACCGGACCACCATTGATTTTAACCGCGGCACGTTCCGCGTAAAAGGAGATACGGTTGATATCAACCTGCCTTACGTGGATTACGGCTATCGCATTACTTTTTTTGGCGACGAAATAGAAGAAATTGAAAGTATTGATGTGGTGACGTCCAAGCGGATCGCCAAAATGGAAAACGCGGCTATCTTCCCCGCCAATTTGTATGTGGCGCCAAAAGATATCCTGCAACAGGTATTATATGAAATACAGGATGAAGTGGCGGCACAGGCTGAATACTTCAAACGGGAAGGCAAATACATCGAAGCACAACGCCTCAGCGAACGGGTGAATTATGATATTGAAATGATCCGGGAACTGGGCTATTGTAACGGCATCGAAAACTATTCCCGCTTCTTTGACCGTCGTCGCCCGGGTACAAGGCCCTTCTGTCTGCTGGATTATTTCCCCAAGGATTTCCTGATGATCATCGACGAAAGTCACCAGACCATCCCGCAGGTAAGCGGAATGTATGGCGGGGACCGCAGCCGTAAACTCATCCTTGTTGATTACGGATTCCGTCTGCCATCGGCACTCGATAATCGTCCGCTGAATTTTCATGAATTTGAATCCATGACGAACCAGGTGGTCTTTGTCTCTGCCACTCCGGATGATTATGAACTGGAAAAATGCGGTGGAATAGTGGTGGAACAGGTAGTACGACCAACAGGGTTGCTGGATCCTCCGATAGAAATCCGTCCCAGTGTGAACCAGATCGATGATTTACTGGAAGAAGTGGACAAAAGGATCAAAATGGGAGACCGTGTACTGGTAACGACCCTGACCAAAAGGATGGCCGAGGAAATGGATAAATACCTCCACAAGATCAATATCAAATCCAAGTATATACACAGCGAAGTGGATACGCTGGAACGGGTGGAGATCTTACGGGAACTGCGGCTTGGAAAAATCGATGTGCTGGTAGGTGTAAACTTATTAAGGGAAGGACTGGATCTCCCGGAGGTTTCGCTGGTAGCCATTCTCGATGCCGACAAAGAAGGCTTTTTGCGGAATGAAAAATCACTGACGCAGACGGCAGGTCGGGCTGCCAGGAATGTAAACGGCCTGGTCATTTTCTATGCAGATAAA
>CAZLRY010000677.1:0-1664 GCA_964561675.1 uncultured Chitinophaga sp. | reverse complement strand
ACCTGGAATCCTTTCATGGTTTTGTACCGGCACACCATATCCTTCAGGGTACGGGAGATCACGTGATGGATCCCGGGCATCCCGTTGGCGCTGGGCGGGCCTTCATAAAAAACAAAGGGGGTCGCACCTTCACGGAGGGACACACTTTTTTCAAAAGCCTGATTTTCAGTCCAGTCTGACAGGATTTCCTGTTCAAATGCGGGCAGATTTAAGCCGGTAAATTCTCTGTATTTAGCACTCATAGCCATTCTAAAATGGCTGCAAAGTTACGAAATAAAACGGCCCTTTCCGGCCCCAAATAAAAAAGGGTCCGCCAGGAATAGCAGACCCTTTCACCATTAACCATTAACCTATCCTTTTTTGAGCCAGACGGCTTCAAAAGCGGGATACCCTCTTTCCCCGTTTTGGGTCAGCGCGGTAAAGCGGAGTTTATAATAATTATTATCGCCATCTTTTACAATGTAATAGCGGTCAGAACGCACAGCGGGTGAAACGCCGGGCCCTCCTCCGGAACGCCAGTCGGCCGCAATAGCATTCTGTGTAGTCAGGAAAGTTTGTGCCGGCACGTCAGTAGCGGTAAAATCAGCAAACGCTTTTGTCGTATTCATCACTTTAGCAATACTCACATTCCGGTTGAGCAGGATGATATCCTGAAAAAGATAGGGCACTTCCCCCGCTCCGAAATTGGTGACATTGGAGAAATAGGTCCAGGCCAGGTCCCATTTCTTTTTGGCCGGCTCAACGGCTGCTGCCCCGTTATCAAATGAAATGTATTTGAAGAAATAGTTTTCGTCTTTTGCAATATCGATACTGGTAAAATTTGCAGCACTGATATCAGCATACTGCAACGTATAGCCGCCGCTCGCATTACGGAGTACCCGGATCTTTTTCCAGCCCCTGGCAGGAGCCGGGTTACCGGGAGCCAGTCCGCGGTTGACGATATATACTTTGTTTTCCTCAGCGGTGGCGCTGATGGCCGCCATTGCAGTACGGCTCAGGTCGCCATTCGGATAATCGATATAAGGTAATGAACTGGCAACAGGAGCAAACTGGTTAAAGGCTACTTCCGTACTGAAGCCGGTGGTATCCGCAGCCGATACCTGGTTCAGGTCATTTTTATTGAGCTGCCTGGCCATCATAGCAGTAGAGGAGTTCAGAATAACCCGGAACTGATCATTACCGGTATAAAAACCGAGATCCCAGTTATTGCGGTTTACACTGGTCTGCCGGTTGGCACTGAGATCCATAAATACTTTGTTACTGTACAACACCCCGCCCCCATTGATGGTCATGGCCGGCTGCTGGGCAATCAGTTCTGCAAAACTGAGCGTAAACCGACTGGTTACGCCCACAGAAACTTTCTGAGTCGTTTGTCCGAGGTCAAACACGATTTTCTCATCACCATCAAATAAGACCCCGTTCACTTTATTCAGTACAAAGCTTACTTCATTAGCTCCTGCCGGTACATTCACCAGCAGTTTGCCTGCCACTACACCCGGAACGGTGGTATAATCAATACCATAGGCCAGATCCTGTTCGGCCAATTGAACCGTAACCGGAAGTATTGAATCTGTAAAACGGGACAACTTGAGTTTTACCGTAATAGTGGATTCCGTTGCGGTAATTCCCTGTTCGGATGATTCGAAAGCCACATAGGTGTCCGG
>CAZLRY010000676.1:0-1667 GCA_964561675.1 uncultured Chitinophaga sp. | reverse complement strand
AGAATATATTCCGTAAGACGAATACCAATAGTGTGATCGGCCTGGTGAAATATGCCTATGAGCATAAACTGATCTGATTATTTCTATGATACCAACTACTATAATCAGCAAAAGAACACATATCCATAAAAAGGAATAGTATGTACGAATTGGTTGAGCGGAAAAACAACAGCAGGAAGGTACTGATCTGGGGAGGCCTGCTGATTTTCGCCGGAGCACTTTTTCTGGAAATCAGAGAAGGAATGCGTCCGCATATTGATGAAAAATTGGTAAAAGCCGCCAACGAGATCAACAGCCATACGCCCATCATAATTGACAGCTTTACTCGCCTCGACAATGTCATTGCCATGACCGGTAAGGTATTGCAGTATAACTATACCCTTTTGCATACCGGATCTGATCAGTTTGATACGACATGGCTGATCAACACTTCCAGGGCATCGCTGAAAAACAGAATGCGCACTTCTCCCGAAGCAGCCGGATTCAGAAAATATGAAATTGAACTTCGGGTCAATTATTCAGACAGTAATGGCAACCATATCTGCCGTTTTACAATATCCCCGGGCGGGTACTAACCGGTATCTCAAAACAACCTTCCCCCATTAGCCACTCAAAAGATCTGCCATCCATTCGTCCATCCTTTTTTAAAAAATCGGATTGACTTCCCTAACTTTTATTCACAAATACAAAATCATGAAACGTATCTCATACCTGCTATTCTTGCTTTTGCTAACAAATACCCTTTTTGCACAGATCAGCTTAACCATGCTGCCCAGTGGCGGCAATAAGAAAGCGTCTGTCAGCGAACAAATAGGCCTTACTCAAGTAACCATTCAATACAACCGCCCGGGGGTAAAAGGACGTGAAGGAAAAGTATGGGGTGAACTGGTACATGTGGGATTTGCCGATCCTGAATTCGGCACCAGCAAATCGGCTCCCTGGCGGGCCGGCGCGAATGAAAACACAACAATGGAATTCAGCACCGATGTACTAATTGAAGGACAACACCTGCCCGCAGGTAAATACGGTTTTTTTATAGCTTACGATGCCACTGAATGTATCCTGATCTTTTCCAGAAACTCAGGCTCCTGGGGTCATTACTTCTATAGTGAAAAAGAAGATGCCCTGCGTGTAAAAGTTAAACCACAGGCATTGGATAAAACCGTTGAATGGCTGAAATATGAATTCAGTAATGAAACTGAAAACAGTGCCCAGTTGGCCCTGCAATGGGAAAAACTGGCCATTCCTTTTAAAATCGAAGTCGACTATGTCAAAACCCAAATCGCCTCTTTCCGCCAGGAACTGAGAACGGAAAAAGGGTTTTTCTGGCTGAGCTGGAATCAGGCAGCTGACTGGTGTCTGCAACGGAATACCAACCTGGAAGAGGCACTTCGCTGGGCTGATTCTGCCACTAGTCCCGGTTTCAGTGGCGATCGGATATTTGGCGCCTGGGCTACCAAAGCCCGGATACTTCAAAAACTGGGAAGATCAGATGAATCCGCTGCAGTCATGAAGAAAGCACTACCGCTTGGCAATATGATTGATCTGCATCAGTATGGACGGCAACTACTGGGTATGAAGCAAGCCAAAGAAGCGCTGGATGTATTCAAACTGAATTTTGATAAAAATCCCAACCAGTTTACAACCTGCATGGGACTTACCCGTGG
>CAZLRY010000675.1:0-1667 GCA_964561675.1 uncultured Chitinophaga sp. | reverse complement strand
AAGGACGATCTATATTAAAGTGGTCAGTGCGGTGCAAGCAATGCCTTTCGCCTTTGACGGGAAGGAAACTGGCCGTAAGATCGAATACAAAGGAAAGAAAATAGTGATCAGGTTATAGCCTGTGCTGTTGCCTGTTACTCAAACATAAACTATTATGAAAGGATGGTTGCTCATTGGCTGCTTATGGCTGGCAGGTTTTTCAGGATTAATAGCACAGCAACAGACCTTGGTCCCAAGGACGAGGATACTGATGGATACCGGCTGGCGTTTTGCATTCGGGCATCCCTGGGATGCAGCCAAAGACTTTAATCACGCTACAAGTTATTTCTCCTACCTGGCAAAAGCATCCTATGGAGACGGTGCTGCGGGTACCCGTTTTGATGACCGGGCATGGCGGATGCTTGACCTGCCGCACGACTGGGCCGTTGAGCTCCCTTTTGACAGCAAAGGAAGTCTCAGCCATGGCTTTAAAGCCCTTGGTCGCAATTTCCCGGAGAACAGTGTCGGTTGGTACCGTAAACATTTTTTTATTCCAAAAGCCGATGAAGGGAAACGGATCAGTATACAGTTGGATGGGATTTTCCGGCAAAGCAGTGTTTGGGTCAATGGATTTTACCTGGGTACAGAGCCCAGCGGATTTACCGGGATGGAATACAATCTGTCCGAATACCTGAATTACGATGGAGAGAATATAATCGCTGTCCGGGTGGATGCCACTATGGAAGAAGGATGGTATTATGAAGGGGCCGGGATCTATCGCCATGTCTGGTTGCAGAAAACAGATCCGTTGCATGTGATCACCCATGGCAGTTTTGTAAATCCGATTCCGGAAGGGTCCGATGCCAGGATCAGGGTGAGTACATCGTTGATCAATGAACAACTCAAGGAAGCAGGATGTACAGTCCGATACAGTGTGATCGATGCAACGGGCAATACCGTGTCGGAGGCCGCCATCCGTGATTTTAACCTGGCACCCTGGGAGCAAAAAGACATACAATCCGAATTAAAACTGGCCGGAGCCCATCGCTGGTCGTTAGATACACCTTACCTGTATACACTCGTTACAGAGATACGAAATGGTGAAACAATAAAGGACCGGATCCAGACAGTGTTTGGTATCCGTTCGCTTCGTTTTGATCCGGATAAAGGCTTCTTTCTGAACGACAAACCAATTAAAATAAAAGGTACCAACAATCACCAGGATCATGCTGGTGTAGGCACGGCCGTCCCGGATGCATTGATGGGTTACCGTTTACGTCAGCTGATGAAAATGGGCGCAAACGCCTATCGCACTTCCCATCATCCGCCGGCACCGGAATTGCTGGATAGCTGCGACCGTCTCGGAATACTGGTGATTGACGAAAACAGGCTGATGGGGGTGACCAATCATCATTTTGATTACCTGAAAAGACTAATCTTGCGTGACCGTAATCATCCATCCGTAATCAGCTGGAGTATCGGCAATGAGGAATGGGGAATTGAAGGCAATGAATTGGGTGCTAAAATTGCACAGCATATGCAGGCCTACGTAAAAACGATTGATACAACCAGGGCGATAACAGCGGCGATCAGCGGGGGCTGGCAACGAGGCATATCCAATGTGATTGATATAATGGGGGTTAATTATGTGGGACAGATCAATACCGATCAGCATCACCAGGAATTTC
>CAZLRY010000674.1:0-1678 GCA_964561675.1 uncultured Chitinophaga sp. | reverse complement strand
GCCGTAAGGATGGGCGTACCATCTTATTTGTCAGCCACAACCTGGACAGTATCCGGAAATTCTGTTCCACTGCCTTATTACTGGACGAAGGAAAACTGATAGCCAACGGACCCACTGAAAAAATCATTCAGCAATATATCGCGGGTCACCTGACCACAATGGCCCAGCAGGAATGGCCGTCCGGTGTCCAGGCCTACAACGGGCAACTGCTGTTGAAAAAAGCATGGTTGCACGGAAATTCAGGTGTATTGACCGACCGGTTTGATACCACAGAATCCATCGGTGTATCAATCCAATATGAAGTACTGGAAGAAGGACCGGTTTTTACACACGGCCTGAATCTGTTTAATCAGGAACAGGTAATGATATTCAGTTCGCATGATGTAATTTCCCCGCTAAGCCTGAAAAAAAGGGAGAAAGGACTATACGAGGCTACTGCCTGGATACCCGGCCACCTGCTGACTGAAGGCATTTACAGTGTTGACACTGCCCTGTTTAATCCCAATCCCCTGGATATATTGATACATGAGTCCGATGTGCTTCGGTTTGAAATATTTACGGACTATTCAAAACAGACAGCACGCGGAAATTATACAGCGGATATTCCCGGTATTGTTCGCCCGTTAATCCGGTGGGAAGCTCAACAAACTTTTTAAACAATGCGCATCTTTAATAAAGAAAAAAAATTCGGATTAAAGGG
The DNA here is from genome assembly GCA_964561675.1 of uncultured Chitinophaga sp. Classification (GTDB taxonomy): domain Bacteria; phylum Bacteroidota; class Bacteroidia; order Chitinophagales; family Chitinophagaceae; genus JJ008. The sequence continues at coordinate 978 of CAZLRY010000674.1, read as the reverse complement.
TATTGTAAAAGGACATCACCAGGTGACCTATAAGACAGTGCCGGCTGTGAAAAGTCCGTTTGATTATGTATTATACCAGATGCTGATCTTCCGGATTCGTCCCGACCTGATTATCGAAATAGGCACCCACAAAGGAGGTTCCGCGTTGTACCTGGCTGATTTGTTAAATGAAACAGGAAAAGGACTACTCCATACCATAGACCTTCCGGAAAACCAGGAAGACCCCTCCCTGCACCAACACCCGCGGATTTCAGTATTTAAAAACGGATTCAGGGACTACCCGACAGATTCGCTCAGTCAGTATCCCTGTATCCTTGTCATCGAAGATGGTTCACACCAGTTTGCCGACACACTGGAAGCCATGGAGAAATTTGCCCCCTATGTCACACCCGGTTCTTACCTGCTGGTTGAGGATGGAATTGTTACTGAAATGGGCATCGATAAGGATTTTGATGGCGGACCACAAAAAGCAATACATCGTTTTCTGGCAACACATACTGAATTCAGTATTGACCGTGCCTGCTGTGATTTCTTTGGCCCGAATGTTACCTTTAATGTAGATGGTTATTTAAAAAAACAGTCCGGATCATGAACGATAAGAAAAAATGGACCGGTGAACGATGGGAAACGTTTGTGCACAATGAAACGGCGCTGGAACACCTGCACCGGTATGCGTTGGCCTGTGAATTTTCTGCTGGTAAAACAGTACTGGATATCGCCTGCGGAGAAGGATATGGCAGTTACCTGCTTGCGGGAAATGCTTTAGCAGTCACCGGCGTGGATATCGACGAACCCACCATAAAAGCTGCCACCCGGAAATATAAAGCTGACCACCTTACCTATCTGACGGCTGATGCAAGCGCAACGCCCCTGCCCGCTCATTCATATGATCTGCTTGTATCCTTCGAAACACTGGAACACCTTGCAGATCATGAGCGGTTATTGGATGAGTTCAAACGATTATTAAAAGCAGACGGT
>CAZLRY010000673.1:0-1681 GCA_964561675.1 uncultured Chitinophaga sp. | reverse complement strand
CCGGCCGAAGAAATGCCCGTAGGTTTTGATTATGACCGCTGGGCGGGCGGACAGGAAAGCATTGATTACACGATTAAATGGTATACCTCCCCAAAAAACAAATACGAAGTCATTATTACCGGAAACAAGGCCCTGCTCCGGATCGGGTCGGAACTCTACCCCGGCGATAAACCCGAAAACCGGAGCTGGAGTGTGGTGCCATTTGTGAAAGAAAAAGGCAAATGGAAGATGGCGGACAATGTGTACCCGGAGGATGTGGAGGAAAATCCCGAAAACTGAGCCTGACCTTTCAAAATTTACGCAAACAGCTGTTAGTTTTACTTAAATTTGGCCCAAACTGTTTGCTATGCCTGTAAAGGATTTTGAACAACTATTTCAGGAGAAGATCGATCAGGAAATCAAGATCGAACCGAAGGACTGGATGCCAGAAACCTACCGCAAGACCAATATCCGGCAGATTAGCCAGCATGCGCATAGTGAAATCGTGGGTATGCTGCCCGAAGGCAACTGGATTTCAAGAGCCCCCTCTTTAAAACGCAAAGCCATTTTACTCGCCAAAGTACAAGATGAAGGCGGGCACGGACTCTATCTTTATTCTGCCGCTGAAACACTGGGCATGAGCCGCGAGGAAATGATCAATGATCTGCACAGCGGCAAAGCGAAATACTCTTCCATTTTTAATTACCCCACCTTGACCTGGGCCGATATCGGGGCCATTGGCTGGCTGGTAGATGGCGCGGCCATCATGAACCAGGTGATGCTCACCCGTACATCTTACGGACCGTATGCCAGGGCCATGGTGCGGATCTGTAAAGAAGAAAGCTTTCACCAACGCCAGGGATTTGAAGCCCTGCTGGTATTATCCCGTGGTACGGCCGAGCAAAAAGCCATGTGCCAGGATGCGATCAACCGCTGGTGGTGGCCGGCCCTGATGATGTTTGGTCCCCGGGATACGGAAAGTACCAACAGCGATCAGAGTATGAAGTGGAAGATCAAACGCAAAAGCAACGATGAGTTAAGACAGAACTTTATTGATATGATCGCCGAACAGATCAAGACCCTCGGCATGCACTTGCCCGACCCCGATCTGAAATGGAATGAAGAAAGAAAGCATTATGATTTCGGTGCCATCAACTGGGATGAATTCTGGCAGGTGGTAAAGGGCAATGGACCCTGCAATAAACAACGCCTCGATGCCCGGCGTAAAGCCTGGGAGGAAGGAGAATGGGTGAGGGAAGCGGCGGTAGCGTATGCCAGGAAGCGGGAGGGGCGGTTGAAGGGGGAGGCGGCTTAGAGATTATTGATTATTGAGAGTGCTATAGTAGGGAGAGTTTTAAAGAAGATTATTGATTATTGAGAGCGCTATAGCAGGGAGAGTTTTAAGGAGGATTATTGATTATTGAGAGCGCTAAAGAAGGGAGAGTTTTAAGGAGGATTATTGATTATTGAGAGCGCTAAAGAAGGGAGAGTTTTAAAGAGATTATTAATGATTGAATGAGAAGGGGTAAGTGTTGTAAAAGCCGGAAATAATGTTGAAAAAACATTCTTTTTCCGGAAATAAACGTAAATAAAAAGTTTTTTGACATGAAAGGCAGGACGCCTGTTATTCATTTTTACTTATTAATTATTTTTTCGCGTCATTAAGCAGGAGTTATTCATTTATCAGACTCTTCCAAATAAT
>CAZLRY010000672.1:0-1690 GCA_964561675.1 uncultured Chitinophaga sp. | reverse complement strand
GTATTGTACTCATCTTCCGCGATACCGATTTTTTGAAAAAAGAAAAGCAGATCGTGAAAGAACTGAAACCCGGACTGGAAGCCAAGGAACTGGGTCAGGAGGTTAAGAACCGGGAGCTGAAAGTCACGAAAACGGAAGGCGATCTCGTATATTTTGCCAATGGCACCTACAATAAAGTTACCGGCCATACGGAGTATAAAGTGAAGGAGCTACCCACCGTGATCAACAAACTCACCGGGCTGCATAAAGCCAAGTCCTCCGAACCGCTCTTTTTCCTCAACATATTTTTCGGCGTTTCCCTGTTCTTCTTTGTGATCTCCTCCTTCTGGATGTTTATGCCGAAGACCAGCATTTTTAAGAAAGGAATCGCTTTTACCATCGCCGGGATCGTGCTGACGCTGGTGCTGTTGTTTGTGTGATTACTGTTGATGTTCTTACCAACAGGTGTCAGCACAGACCCTGATGCCATAATCAGCCACTCTCACTATCTTGGGCGAGATGAAAAAATTATTTCTTGCCATAACCCTGCTAATCAGCAGCAGCCTGCTCTTGCATGCCGCTTCACCTAAAAATCTCAACCTGCTCCTTGCCCCGGGCACACTCAGCGAAAGCTCCGCTGCGTTGCTCTGGGATAAGCAATTCGCAAAAGAAGCAGTGAGCTATGAAATCCTGCTCAATGGCGAATCCGTGGGCAAGACCAGCAAGACCCATTTCCTGCTCAATACTCTGCAGCCTTCCACCTGGTACACAGTCGTTATTAAGATCAGGGGAACAAAAATCAAAAAGAATACCCTCCGGTTTAAAACAGCTGATAGAGGGACGATCCTTAATATCCTCGATTTCGGTGCCAGGAATGATACCGGTTTCCTCAATACAAAAGCCATTCAGTCCGCCATTAATGCCTGTACACCCGGCGGAACCGTACTGATCCCATCGGGTGTATTTGTTTCAGGCGCCCTCTGGCTGAAAAGCAATATGACCCTCCGAATTGAAAAGGGGGCAGTATTAAAGGGATCCATAAAACCAGAAGATTATCTGCCAAAATACCTGAACCGTTTTGAAGGCTGGGAAATGGAAACCTATGCCAGTCTGCTCAATGCAGGTAAACTGGACCGGAATGAAGTCTATACCTTAAAAAATCTCCGGATCACCGGTGGAGGAACTGTTTCCGGCGGAGGAAGAACCCTGAGTAATGCGATTATAAAAACAGACGGCCTCCGGGGTCGCGGCCGGCTGATCTGCCTGATGAATTGTCAGGACGTTAGTATCGACAACCTGAGCATCAAAGAACCGCCCTGCTGGACCATCCATTATATTTATAGTGATAATATCACCCTTCACAACCTCGATATCCATAGCGATGTGCGCAACGGGGATGGGGTGGACCCAGACTCCTCCACGGATTCGTATATTTTCAATTGCAGTTTTGATACCGGTGACGATTGTATCGCCATTAAGTCCGGCAAAAACCCGGAAGGCTTCCTGGTGGCCAAACCCACCCGGAATGTGCGGATCACCGATTGCGATTTCAAACGGGGTCATGGAATTTCTATTGGTAGTGAAATGTCAGGAGGAGTGAGTGATGTACTGGTGCAGGACTGTAAGGCCGGGAACCTCCTGCATGGGATGCAGATCAAGGGCACCAAGGACCGCGGTGGTTATGTGAAAAATGTAACGGTTACCGATTGCG
>CAZLRY010000671.1:0-1692 GCA_964561675.1 uncultured Chitinophaga sp. | reverse complement strand
ATATTATATAAAGACTTTATCTGCTTTAGGCTACTACTCATTATTGATTACTGATTACTGATTACTCATTCCCTCTGTAAGCCTGCTTCTTCCTTACAAAAATCTTCCTGCTTTAGGACATCACTCATTACTGATTACTGATTACTCATTTTCTTCAGCTCCCCCGACAACTTCAATATAGCAAACAGATGATGCCCTTCATGCAGCAGGAAAAAATTGATCCATTGCTGTAAAGTCAGTTCCCCGAATAACGGATGGGTTCCTTTTTTCAAAAAATCAGGCTCACTGAAATGCAGCATTTCATTCGCCATTTCCTTGCGGGTGGTAATCATATCCTGCATGACTTCGCGGAAGCTCTTTGCACAGTTTTCGTGAAATTGCGGATCGGTTTCGGCGGTATAGCGCTCAAAGACCGGACTATGACCTTTCAGGATCTCTTTGACCCGGTCAATAAATGTATGCTGGTAGGTTTGTAAGTGTACAATCTGTTGGAAGATGGACCACTTGCCGGGCACTACCTGGAAGCGTACTTGTTCTTCGGTGAGTCCGTCAATAATATCCACGAGATTTTTGTGCTGGTACTGCAGACGGGTGGAAATGTGCGATGGTAAATGCATAGCATTGGGTGTTTGTGGTGTAATGATAATTCTTAACTCTCCCAGACACGGGTGCCTTCGCTGCAATTGGAACAGATATCAATATTCTTTCTTCCTTTCAGGATCTGTTGCCTGAATTTACTGTATTCTCCGTTCTTCCAGATTTCTTTGAACGGTTTTTTCTTTAAATCGCCCAGCTGGTGCTGTGCATCCTTGTCAAAACAACAGGGTGCCACCAGCCCGTCCCAGGTAATTACCGGATCATGCCAGAGCCGCCAGCAGTGATTGGCCAGTTTACCTTTGAACGTATAACCATCCCCGTTTTTCCTGTACCGGCTGTATTTATCAATGGTAGGGATCAGCTGGTTCGGGTCTTTTTCATAATCATAGATCTGCGCCGTCTTGAACCATACATCATCCACCCCGATCTCTTTTGCCAGTGTCTTTACGTCTTCAATCTGGTGTTCATTGGGTTTCACCACTAAGAACTGAAACACCACAAAGGGTTTAGTACTGTTCAGTTCTTTTTTCCATTTCACGATATTCCGGGCGCCTTCCAGCACTTTGCTGAGCTGGCCACCCACCCGGTACTGCTGGTACACTTCCTGTGTAGTGCCATCGATCGAAATAATCAGCCGGTCCAGTCCGCTCTCAATCGTGCGTTTTGCATTATCATCGGTCAGGTAATGCGCATTGGTGGAGGTAGCGGTGTAAATTTTTTTCGATCCCGCATATTGTACCATATCGAGAAAAGAGGGATTGAGGTAAGGCTCTCCCTGGAAATAAAATACGAGATAGAGTAATTCTTTGTGCAGTTGATCGATGGTTTCCCTGAAAAAATCCCGCTGGAGCATACCCGTTGGACGGGTAAAGGCCCGCAATCCGCTCGGACATTCCGGGCAGCGCAGGTTACAGGAAGTGGTGGGCTCAAAAGAAATGGAAACCGGGTAGCCCCACTGCACCGGCTTGCCGGTCCACTTGCTGACCTGGTAACTGGCCAGCACTTTCAGCCCGTTCCACACCCGCCGCAAGGTTAATTTGGAAAAGAGGTTGATACTGTCTCGTCGGTTTAATCGGCTCATCGGGGGTAAAGGTA
>CAZLRY010000670.1:0-1696 GCA_964561675.1 uncultured Chitinophaga sp. | reverse complement strand
CTTCCGGTAAGCAGATCACCATAAAAAGCACAAAAGATTTCAAAACCATTATGGTATGGACGGCCACCGGGCACCGGATTGTGGAACAAACACAAGTAAATGCCTCCAGCTATTCCTTCAATGTATCCGGTTCCAGGGAACGGATCTTCTTTGTCATGGTGCAATACGAGGGGCAGAAACCGGTGACGGAGAAGTTTGGGGTGGAATAATGAGTAATCAGTAATGAGTAATGAGTAAAAGGAGAAAAAACTTTACAGATTTGAGCCAGTATCAATGTTGAAATGACTCTTCCCGGGCTACTCATTACTCATTACTGATTACTCATTTCTCATTCTTTCGCCTTCGTATCTACCACTATCGTCACCGGTCCGTCATTCAGCAACTCCACTTTCATATCCGCGCCAAAGATGCCGGTGCCAATGGGTTTGCCGAGGTCAGTGGTTAATTGTGTAATCATTTTTTCGTAGAGTGGTATGGCTGTTTCCGGTTTGCTGGCTTTAATATAAGAGGGCCGGTTGCCTTTTTTGGTAGCGGCATGCAAGGTAAACTGGCTGACCAGGATGATATCCCCATCCCGGTCTTTTACCGATTCATTCATCACCCCTTCGGCGTCATCAAATATGCGCAGGTTCACGATCTTGCCACTGAGCCACTCAATATCTTCCTCCTTATCAGCATCTTCAATACCGAGTAAAACCAATAGTCCCCATCCTATTTGTGCATTGATTTTTCCATCGATGGTGACACTGGCTTTGGAGACTCTTTGTATGACGGCACGCATTCTTGAATGATTTTGTTGGTAACGAAAATATTGAACATTGTGGATTGAGCATTGAATACTGAACATTTTGTTGTCTGAAAGGGAAATGCTCAATTTTCAATACGCAATTTTCAATGTTCAGTGTACCACTCAAGTTGGACAAGGCGTCTATATTAACTAATTTCACATCATGTATTCCCCGTATTTAACAGAAATCCATTTCCAGACCACCCGCTCCGGCGGCAAGGGCGGACAAAACGTCAATAAAGTGGAGACAGCGGTGATCGCAGCCTTTCATATTACTTCATCAAACTTGTTGACCGCGGAGCAGAAGCAGCTATTGCTGGAAAAGTTATCCAACCGGATCAACAGCGAAGGCTACCTGCAGGTGAAGGCCCAGACTCATCGTACCCAGCTGGCCAACAAGGAAGAAGCCGTGAAAAAAATCCAGGAACTTATTGCAACAGCACTGGTGAAAAAAAAGGCCCGCATCGCCACCAAAGTGGGCAAAGCAGCTAAAGAACGCAGACTGGAGTCTAAAAAAAGAAAAGCGGATGTCAAATCCGGGCGTCAGAAGTTCAGGCCCGGGGATTTTTAAGCTGAACCGAAAGCCCTATCTTACTGTTTTATCACTGCTGTGCGTCGTAAATTCATTACCATATCAACCCTGGTCCTCTTTGTAGCCGGACTCGCCATCATCCCCACTGCCTGCAAAAAAGAGCAAACGATCAGGGGGTTGGAAAAGCGGGAACTGGAAATACCGGACAGTTTTCCGGCTCCGGCTTACTCATTTTCTGATAATCCGTTGAGCCAGGAAGGATTTGAGCTGGGGCGCCGGCTGTTTTATGATCCGCAGCTTTCCGCTGATGGGCTGGTCCCCTGCTCCTCCTGCCACCAGCAGATAGGCGGTTTTGGTACGTTTGAGCATGACCGCTC
>CAZLRY010000669.1:0-1703 GCA_964561675.1 uncultured Chitinophaga sp. | reverse complement strand
TGATATCCTGCAGCATGATTGAGAATTCTTCTTCAGTGTACAGGAAATCACCTCCCCTTGGACGGATAATGGGATAGATCAGCACATCAAATGCTTCCCGGCATTGCTTCACCGTACCATAAGATGGTGTAGTACCTCCTTCTGCAAGATTGGCACAGAGCTCAATGCGGTCTGCACCGCCTTCTACGGCGGATTTGGTGGTTACAAAATCTGAAGTGGCGATTTCTATGATATATTTTTTTTCTGTGCTCATTCTATAGGTTGTTCGATGTTAGCTGATAGTTGTTAGGGAACAGCCCATCAAGCGAGAAGCGAGAAGCAAGAAACGAGAAGGGAACAGCCCCTTCTGTGAACTGATACTTCAAGGCACGTCAGTCGTACTTCGTACTTCGTATTTCGTACTTATTCCATTGTTCTGAATTCAGCGAACGCTCCACGTAAACAAGCCCTAGCTCTTAAAAAAACTTTTTGCTTTTATCAGTGTTTCCTTCGTTCCGCTCTTGATTGCGTAACTAAAACCGGGATGGAGTGCATAGGCGCCAGCTACCCCTTGCTTGTTCAATGCCAGGAAGGCCACTTGTATATTCTTTGCTTTCTCTTTTTTGATACGGGCGATGCGTTCGATGATTTTTTTACAGGCGGCTTCCGGACTTAATCCCTGGCGCATGAGTTCCACAACGGAATGTGAACCGGCGACCCGTATTACATCTTCGCCCTGTCCGGTGGCCGTACAGGCTCCTACTTCATTATCGACAAACAATCCGGCGCCGATGATGGGTGAATCACCCAGGCGACCGCGCATCTTAAAACCGGCACCACTGGTGGTGCAACTTCCACTCAGGTTGCCGAATGTATCCATAGCCACCATACCGATGGTATCATGATTCCATTCCCCATTTTCCAGTTTGTAAGGAGCAAAAGGACCATGCCCTTTATTTTCTACATTGATCAACGGTGATTTATATTCAGATTTCTTCAGCCATTCTTCATATGCATGCTGTGCATCAGGAGACAATTTCTGTTCCTCCAGTGTAAATCCTTCTGCCACGGCAAACTGCTGGGCACCGCTGCCTACCAGCATCACATGCGGGGTTTTCTCCATCACGCGACGGGCAACCGCAATGGGATGTTTGATCCGCTCCAGGAAAGCCACACTACCGCAATTGGAAAATTCATCCATGATACAGGCATCCAGGGTCACAAATCCATCCCTGTCCGGATTAGCCCCAAGTCCGACACAACAATTTTGCGAAGCTTCTGTCACCATCACTCCTTTCTCTACGGCATCCAATGCCCTTCCACCCTTACCCAGTATTTCCCAGGCGCCCTTATTGGCTTCCAGTCCGGCATCCCAGGTGGAGATCACCACCGGTTTACCTTTTACTGCATCAGGAAGCCCGGATCCTGCTGCCATTTTACTGAACAATACCCCCAGTGAACCCAGCGCGGAGGACTGAATGAACTTTCTTCTATGGACCATTGTTTATAGTTTAATGCCTTCGAAATTAATCGTTTCCAATACAATTCCCCACAAAAAACAGGTTTAACATTACGATAAGGTGAAATTATTTGATGTTTAAACATTGATTATATATCTTTGTCTCATAAATTAATAAAATGAAAATAGTAATCCTCTCCGGCAGCCCGAGAATAAACAGTGTAACCGTACGTGTGGCGCTGCACCTGAAAAACTGGTTTACCAC
>CAZLRY010000668.1:0-1710 GCA_964561675.1 uncultured Chitinophaga sp. | reverse complement strand
GACAAAAGTACTATAAAAACAATAACCTACCAAGTTGATAGACTAAAAACACTGTTCCAAACAAAGGTTCGTCCCGGACAACGGGGTCAGATCAGGTCTTTTAACGTCCTGTTCTCCAGTATACTTAACGATGCGTCCCGGACTTCGATCATCATATCGTGCAGTCCGCATTTCTTTTCATCGCAGTTTTTACACCGTTCATAGAAATAGAGACTTACACAAGGCAGCATGGCAATCGGACCATTTACGAGACGTACAATCGTGGCTACTTTTACTTTAGCCGGGTCCTTGCTCAGGAAATATCCTCCGCCTTTCCCTTTCTTGCTATCCAGTATACCGGCCTTTTTCAGTTCCAACAGAATATTCTCCAGAAACTTCAGGGGTATCTTCTTTTTCTTCGAAATCTCGGATATCAGAACGGGTCCCTGCTTATAGTGCAGGGTGAGGTATTCAAGGGCTTTGAATGCGTATTGCGATTTTTTTGACAGCATAGCAAGTGATTACAGGATGACCAATTTATAATTTACTGCCGAATTTTTTTTCAGCATGGCTGCCACTCCGCAATATTTCTCCAATGACAGTTCAATCGCTTTTTTAACCTTGTCTTCATTTTCAGGATCCGTTTTGATGCGGTAGGTTATTTCCACGCCGGTAAATACTTTGGGATGTTCATCGGTAACTTCTGCTGCGGCTTCCATTGAAAAATCAGAAAAAACGACCCGCATTTTTTCCAGGATATCGACCACATCAATGCCGGAGCAACCGGCCAGTCCGGATAAAAGCAGCGCCTTAGGTCCGTGTCCGTTTACTTTGTCGCCATCTACGGCAATCAGATTGCCTTCATGTTCGCATTGAAATGTATGTGCCCCCTTCCAGGTGGTGGTGGTTTTCATTATAATCCGTGTTTTTTATTGGTTGAAATGTTATCCATTGTCCAGGCAATTTCTTTCTCAAAATTATTCTTTCTTTCCGCGCAATCCGCTTTTTTACAGATCTGGCAGGAAAACGGAAGACAGCCATCGCAATGCACAAAGAGTTCGAGCGATTCGCCAAATTCCCGGCGAACCAGTGTGGCAAGGTTATCAATTTCCTGGTGGGCTTCATGTACATTCAGGTACCAGGGAACGGTCAGGTGACAGTCCAGGTGCAGCACCGCACCATATTTAATCACCCGCAGGTTGTGCATATCGATCCAGTTAACCTGCCTGTTTGTATTCAGTACTTCCACCATTTTTCCCAACAGGTCCGAATCTGCTTCATCCATAATGCCGGCAATGGATTTGCGGAGGATCCGGTATCCCGTAATCATTATCAGTATACCGAACACGATAGCTACAATACTGTCAATCCAGAACAAGCCGGTAAAATAGAGTAATACCAGTCCCAGGATAATCCCGATCGTTGAGTACGTGTCACTTTGCAGGTGTCTTCCGCTGGCAACGAGTGCGATCGAATTGTTTTTCTTACCGATCCGGAGACAAAAATAGCCAATCAGAAAATTGGCCAGTGCAGTGGCCGCCACCAGCCAGATACCGGTATCCAGCCGCTGCAACTGCACCGGATGAATCAGGTTTTCACCCGCTTTATATAAAATGATTGCGCCGGCAACGGAGATCAGGGTACCCTCAATGGCTGCAGATAAAAATTCGGCCTTGCCATGTCCGTAGGGATGATCGGTATCCCGGGGTTTAGCGGCCACATACAAACTAT
>CAZLRY010000667.1:0-1715 GCA_964561675.1 uncultured Chitinophaga sp. | reverse complement strand
AAAAAGATCCGAATAAGAAAGACAGTACCGACCGTTATTTTGAAGCCTACCGGAATGTGCGGATCTTTTCCGATTCCATGCAGGCTGTGAGTGACAGTATGTTTTATTCTTTTAAAGATTCGGTATTCCGTCTTTTTCAAAATCCCATTCTCTGGTCCAAGGGCAGCCAGATCACCGGCGATACGGTCCTCCTCTTTACTAAAAATAAAAAAGCCGACCGTTTCAAGGTTTTTGATAACAGTTTTCTGGTCAATGAATCTGAACCGGGCATATACAATCAGGTCAAATCAATCCGGATGGATGGATATTTCCGGGAAGGAAACCTGGATTCGGTAAGGGCGGCCGGCTATGCGGAATGTATCTATTTTATACAGGATGAAGACAGTGCGTATACCGGCATCAATGAATCCAAATGTGATATCATGGATATCTATTTCGTCGAAAAAGAACTCGACAAGATCGTCTTCCGCAGCGGGGTTACCGGCACCATCTGGCCCATGAAAGACAAATCCCCTTCCTCCATGCGCCTTGACAAATTTCAATGGCTGGAGAGCAGGAGGCCTAAGACAAAATACGAACTTTTTGATTAATTTTCTGAAGAGGGGCTGTTGACTACAGATTATTGCCTGCGGCAATAAGGTTGGCCACGAAATACACAAAAAGGCACGAAAGGATTTGCTGCGCAAATGTATGCCTGCGGCATAAAGGCCACGGATTTCACAGATATCCACGGATCAAGAAGTTTTCTCTAAGAATAGGCTTTTACTGACTCCCGAAGCATCGGAATGGCAATTTACAACTGACAACTTTCTTTTGAGGGGCTGTTTACTGACATCTTCTTAAAATACAAGGTCCCTCCTTTGTCGGGATGACGATGTATCGGGGAGATAAAAAAGAAATACAAGATTTCTCGCTGCGCTCGAAATTGCAGTAAGAGTCCGTTACTTTAGATAAAACTTACTTAAAAGGGGCTGTTGACTACTAACTACTAACTTCTAACTACTATCTAATTTTTGCATTTTCTTTAGACTTAGCTGGCATCATTTTCGTTTTAGAATGAACAAATCATTCATCATGAAGAAAATCATTGTCAGCTTGCTTGTTGTCCTCACTACTGGTATTTTTTATACCGCTTCCGCCCAGCAACCCTATACCACTGCAGTCGGGGTACGTCTGAGCAGTTCGAATGCCATGGTCAGTAATGCGATTTCTGTTAAACATTTTATAAACGATAAAATGGCGGTGGAGGGCTTATTATCCTTTGGTGATCCGCTGGCCCTGGGTGCTTTGCTGGAATTACATCAGCCGCTGAGTTCACCCGGATTGAGTTGGTATTACGGAGGTGGTGCTTACCTGGCTTTTCTTAAGACGGTTAACACCACGACCCAGAAAACCAGCACCGACCCTAATTTCGGAGCACAGGGAGTGATCGGACTGGATTATAAATTCACGAATATTCCACTTAATATTTCGCTCGACTGGAAACCAGAGCTGAATATTGTAAATGATATCAACTTTGAACCGGCGGCTATCGGATTTACGGCCAGGTTCACGTTTGGCAAATAATTGTTTCCTTAGGGATCGGGACGGTAAAGGGGTTCATCTTGTTTCAGAGATGGGCCCCTTTTTTTGTTGAAAAGTTAATAGGTTAACAGGTTGTCAGGGTACTTTCTTACAAGATTCACCTGAAAGCCATAAAGCCCCCACCTAGTCAA
>CAZLRY010000666.1:0-1715 GCA_964561675.1 uncultured Chitinophaga sp. | reverse complement strand
AACCAGCAACGCAGCATACAGGAAAAAATGGTGATGTTCTGGCATCATCACTTCTCCATACAGTCCACCGAAGTGGAAAATGCGGCTATGCTTTACCGGCACCACAATCTGCTGCGGACAAATGCCATGGGCAATGTAAAGACCCTGGTCCGGGAAGTCACGATTGACCCTGCGATGCTGATCCATCTCAACGGGTACCTCAATACCAAACAAGCACCCGACGAGAACTATGCCCGGGAATTACAGGAACTTTTTTCCATTGGTAAAGGAAATGATTCCTTATATACGGAAGACGATGTGATAGCGGCCGCGCGGGTATTGACCGGCTGGCGGATCACGGATATTCCGCTCGGGGTATATCTCGATACCAATGCCCATGATACAGGCTCAAAAAGCTTCTCTGCCTTTTACAATAACACCACGATCGCGGGCAGTACCAATCCCGACCAGGAACTGGATGCCCTGATGGATATGATATTCAATACAACGGAAGCCGCGCGGTTCATCTGCCGAAAACTGTATAAATGGTTTGTATACTATGATATAAGTGAAACCGTGGAAGCTGAAGTAATCACCCCGATGGCAGACGTTCTGATCGCTAATAATTATGAGGTCAGACCCGCTTTGTCCGTTTTATTCAAGAGCGAGCATTTTTTTGATGTACTTAACCAGGCCTGCTATATCAAGACGCCATTTGATATGATCGTGGGCACTCTCCGGGAATTCAACGTTTCTTTCCCGGTGTATACAGACCACGTGAATGGCTATCCATTCTTCAGCAATATCTACGGACAGGCAGCTGATATGCAACAGCAACTTTTCCAGCCACCTGATGTATCGGGCTGGCCTTCTTATTACCAGGAGCCGATGCATTATGAATTATGGGTGAACAGTAATTCACTACCGAAACGGGCTGATTTTACGGATGCCCTGGTGAATGATTCAGTGATTGATGTGCGGGCATTTGCCGGGTACTCGTCCAATCCGGCCGATCCGAATCAGCTGATTGACGATGTGACCGCATTATTACTGCGTTATCCGTTATCTGCCAGTTCAAAAACTTATGTAAAGACACATTTTCTGACCAATAACACCACAGAGGACAGTGTCTGGACCAGTGCCTGGAACAGTAATAACAATGCGGTGATCAACACCTCGTTGAAGGACATGTTCCGTTTCCTGATGAACCTGCCCGAATTCCATTTATGCTGATGATCCATTTCTCCAAGTAAACACAAAACCATGATGAACCGCAGAAATTTTTTACAACATACCGTGCCCCTGGCCGTTACCATGCCCGGATTGCTCAACGGCTTCAGTTTTACCGCCGATGGCGAAGAGAGTCCATTGGCCCGTTTGCTGGAACAAACCCTTACCGATACGGATCATGTATTTGTACTGGTACAGTTATCCGGCGGGAATGACGGACTGAATATGGTGATCCCCCTTGACATTTATGGCAATTATTATAATGCACGAACCAATGTGGCGATTCAGCAGAGCCAGGTACTCCGGTTGGATGGTACGGATAAATCCGGACTTCACCCGGCCATGACGGCAATGCAGAACATGTTCAACGAAGGCAAGATGGCCATTGTGCAATCGGTGGGATATGACAATCCCAACTTCTCCCATTTCAGGGCTACGGATTTCTGGAACAGTGCCGATACCCGCAGCAATCGCCGGGAGCGCGTAAAAACCGGTTGGATGGGTCG
>CAZLRY010000665.1:0-1716 GCA_964561675.1 uncultured Chitinophaga sp. | reverse complement strand
TTAAGAAGGGCAGCCGTTTTTACTGGTACACACTGACCGGCGGCACAGATAATGGGGAGTTTTCAAGGAAAACACTGGTGAATGGGGTAGCTTCCGCATCGGCAGCAGGGGGACCTGCCAATTACAAAGAGCTGAGTCCTTATTCAGGTTCAACAACCAATGGCATCAGGGTGGTGGTGCCAGGAAGAGCAGCGGTTTTTATGGTCGTATCTAAACAGTAACCCAACATGAGAAAGATATATTCTGCCGCATTCATTTTTTTCATTGCCGCCAATTTTTGCATGGCACAGGAGCCAGGCCTTGTTAAAACGGCTGATGGTCTGATCGTATATCCGGCTCAGTCTTCGCCTGGTAGCAGTAAAGCGGTACGGCTAAAAGTATACAATGACCGGATTATACGTGTCACAGCTGCACCAGAAGTGTCATTTACAGATACTGAAAGCCTGACAGTAGTAAAACAACCTGCACAAACAGGATGGGAAATTACAGCTGATAAAGATGTTGTCGTATTAAAGACAAAGGAATTGCTGGCGAAAGTAAATCGTGGTTCAGGAGCTGTTTCATTTTATGATCTGGCTGGCAACCCAATCCTCCGGGAGCGGGAATACAATGGGAAGAACCTGCAACCGGTTATAGAAGAAGGAAAGAATCTATATAGTCTGCGACAGGTATTTGAATCGGATCCGGAAGAAGCGTATTACGGCCTTGGTCAACATCAGGACGATAGCTGGAATTATAAAGGAAAGAAAGTAATTTTTTTCCAGAACAATACCGAAGTGGCCGTTCCGTTCCTGGTCTCCGTTAAAAATTACGGGATACTCTGGGATAATTATTCCTATAGTGAAGCAGGGGATGTACGCCCCATGCACCAGTTGTCCGCCTTGCAGCTCTATGATAAAAACGGGAACCCCGGATGGCTGACCGCCTCTTACTACAATGACAAGGAAAAACCGGATGATCTTTTATTTGAAAAAGCAGAATCGGAGATATGGTATCCATATATGAATGATCTTTTACAAAGAGCGCCTAAGGAATTCAAACCCGCCAATGGAAAGATCGTTTGGGAAGGCAGCCTGTCTGCAGAACTGACCGGAAATTATGCATTCCGGTTTACCTATGGGGGCTACCTGAAACTTACAGTCAATGGGAAAACTGTTTTCGACAAATGGCGTCAGGCCTGGAATCCGGGTACGGCCCTTGCCGATATCTACCTGGAAAAAGGGAAACGCAGCCTTGTAAGGATCGAATGGATTCCGGATGGCGGGGAATCATATGTTTCCGCGACATTTCTTCCGCCAGCCCCGATTGAAGATGAACATACATTTAGTTTTCTTTCTTCAGCAGGCCGGCAGATCGACTATTATTTTATTAAAGGAAACGCTACCGATGAAGTGGTGAAAGGCTATCGGGAACTGACAGGGAAAGCACCAATCGTACCCAGGTGGGCCATGGGTTTCTGGCAAAGCCGGGAACGGTACAAATCACAGGAAGAAATCCTGAACACAGTTGCTGAATTCCGCAAAAGGAAAATCCCGCTGGATAATATTGTGCAGGACTGGTTTTACTGGAAGGAAAATGACTGGGGTAGCCAGGATTTTGACCGTAGTCGTTTTCCCAATGCAGACAGTATGATCGAAGTACTGCATAAGAAGTATAATGCACAACTGATGATCTCCGTATGGCCCAAGGTTTACGAAAATATTCCAGTGTATAATG
>CAZLRY010000664.1:0-1719 GCA_964561675.1 uncultured Chitinophaga sp. | reverse complement strand
CTTTCCAGTGCTGGGGTACAGAATCGATATGATAACCCGCAGGCAGTTCGGAATAACTGTAAGCGGGGTACCAGTTGAGGTTGAACTGGTAGGCTACCCTTACTGAATCAAGTACGGAATTCACGAAGTATACATCTTCCACCATACCGCCCCGGGTGGTGGCTGATTTGATACGGAGTCCGTTGTCGGTATGCTTTGCTGTTAAATCGGTGCAGTAGATATGACGGATACTGCCGGAGGTCTCACTACCGAGTGTGACTAATCCGGCTCCCCGGCGGGCAATGGATTTACGGATCACGACATACTCAGTCGGTTTATTCACGCGGAGACCGTCCCAGTCGCGGCCGGCTTTCAAACAAAAGTTATCATCGTTGCAATCAATATCACAGTTCTGGATCAGGGTCCATGTGCTGGAGTCCACATCAATCCCATCGGTACTCGGACCACTGCCATCTTCATTGTTACGGATCACCACGCCATCCACGGTGAGATAAGATGAGTAGAGTAACTGGATGGTCCAGAAACCAGCGTTCTTAAACGTAAGTTGCCGGATACTGATATTGGTGGAGGATTGTACTAACACCGTACGCACTCTTTTGGCATCATAGTCCACGATCCAGCGCAGTCCTTTCTTGTCATATTCTTTCCGCATGGCCCAGTATTTATCCCAGCAGAATTTGCCGCGGGCATTCACCACGCCATCACCCGTAAGGGCGGCATTTTTTACTTCCAGGAAATTCAGCAGGGCCGCGGGCCAGGTGGTTTCGATACCGGCAATGCGGGAATACATATCGGGATAGTCTGCAAAATTTACAGATCCCAGCAGGGTCACTCCTTTATCAATTTTCAGATTGACATTGCTTTTGATAAAGAGACTGCCACTCACATAAGTACCGGGCAAAAATTTCACAATGCCCCCACCAGCTGCTGCACATTTATCAATGGCTGCCTGGATGGCTGTAGTACTAACCACGCCTGTGTCACTTACCGCACCGAAATCATTAACGGTAAATACTTTTTTACCGGTAGGAAATGTTTTTGTACCTACTTTGGTCGTCCATGCCGGAGCCACAACCTGTGACAGGGCTGATGCGAATAATACCAAACAGGCAAAGAGGGCTAATGAGATGCGCTTCTTCATATTCAATTTTTATTTATCGGTCCGAAAAGGGATCGCCGGCAGTCCGGCCGCATTGACCAGGTTGGGCATGGCAGTTTCCTGCCAGGCAAAACGGATATATTTTGTTTTTTTGAGTTTGTCAGCAGTGATGATCAGTACATCGCCGGAGATCTTTACGGTTGCGGGAACAAATTTTTTATCCTTACCGGCGATCATAAACCAGGTAGCCGGTTTTGCATCCGCAGTACGCAATACGCCACCGGTATTGGAGAAACTGACGAACATCTTTTTTCCCTTTCTTTTTACTTTCACAAAGGCCGGATGAAAGGCTTCGCGTTCCGTTTTTCCATACTCTGTCACCAGTGCCTGTGCAGCCATCCGTTGCCCGATGATCCATTTATAGGAAGGATGAATGTCTTTGAGGTTGTCAACAAGATCTGTGGTCAGCACCATATAAGTACGCAGCAGTTTAAGACAACGGGCCTGTGCTTCCCAGAACAGCGGCAGCAGTTCGGCCGAATGTACTTTGGGGTCTTTACGGGCTGAATAGAGATAGGGAGCGATCTGTACCGTATAGAAGGGCAGGTTATCGTCTTTAA
>CAZLRY010000663.1:0-1720 GCA_964561675.1 uncultured Chitinophaga sp. | reverse complement strand
AGAAAATAAATAGTCCTGAATGGAAGAAAATCATACAATCCTGCCTGGACTTTTAATAGATTGTGTTAGCATATATGGATTCCCTTTCGCATATCGCCATAGGGGCCTGTATCGGAGAGGTCTTCGCCGGGAAAAAGCTGGGAAAGAAAGCCCTTTTATGGGGTGCACTGGCTCAGAGTATACCGGATATTGATTTTATTGCCGCAGCATGGACCAGTACAACTGAAGGCTTGCTGGCACACCGGGGGTTTACCCATTCCTTCCTTTTTGCCATACTGATTACACCTTTAATTGCTTTTGCAGCGGATCGTTGGCATCGTCCGCATAATATCACATTTAAAAAGTGGCTGTTTTTTTTCGGCACACAGATCCTGATCCATTTACTGATTGACGGGATGAATGTGTATGGCGCCGGATGGTTTGAGCCGTTCAGTCATCAACGGGTTTCTTATAACTGGATTTATGTGGCGGATCCGTTCTTCTCCATCTGGCCAGGGATCAGTTTATTGGTACTGCTCTTGTCCAACCGGTACTTCCGTTTACGTCAATTCTGGGCCCGGTCGGCATTGCTGGCAGGATCGGTATACCTGTTGTATTGCGGACTGAATAAAGCAAAGATCGACACGGAGGTCAGAAAAATAATGACCAGTCAGCAGGTTCCTCATTCCCGGTATTTCACCACGCCCACGCCGCTGAATAACTGGCTCTGGTATGTGGTGGCTGCTGCTGATTCCGGATTTTATATCGGGTACCGTTCTGTATTTGATAAAAAAGACAGTATCCGTTTTCATTATGTGGCACAGCAACAATCATTGTTAAAACCACTTGCAGGGCAGGAAGACCTGCATAACCTGCTCCGCTTTTCTAATGGCTATTATTCCGTGGAACAACGCAATGACACACTTTTGTACAATGACATCCGTTTTGGCGAACAAATCGGCTGGCGAAGCACGGGTACCCCTTTTGTTTTTTATTATTACCTGGAACATCCTGGAGCGAATAAACTGGTGGTGCAACGGGGTCGTTTTGCCGGATGGGACCGGAATGCCTTTCGTTCTTTGCTTACCCGGATCAGGGGAGAATAATTATTCCTGCCGGAAATAAAAGGTAAACAACTTAAGTACCGTATTAAAAAAGCCATAACTGAACCGTTGCCAAACCCGGGTGAAAAAATTCACTTTGTTCAGATAATTTTCCGGGGTGATTTCCTTACAATGGTCCCGGATGATTGATTCCATCATGTCAACAGTGGATCCGGCAAATGCGGAATTCCGGATATCCAGATTTAACTCAAGGCTTGCATAGGCACTGATATTGTTTACATTATAGGATCCTACCGTAGTCCAGCTACCATCACAGGTGGCCACTTTTGCATGCAACACTGTTTCCTGGTATTCAAAGATGGCAATTTTATTTTTCAGCATCCAGTCATACAGAAAGCGTTCCGCATGCTTGGCCATTTTTATATCGGAAATGCCGGCCAAAATCACTCTAACCCGGACTCCTTTTTTAACTGCCTGGGCCAGTTTGCGCCGGTAGAGCAAACCCGGTATAAAATAACTGCACATGATTGTCAGTTCTTTTTCCGAGTGGCTGAACGCTTCCAGGTAAGAACGCCAGATCTGCACTTTTCGTTTTACCCAATCATTTTGCCTTACACGTACCTCCTTCCAGTCTGTTTGGGGAATGGATGAACAGGCTTCGTCAATCTCCTTCCAGG
>CAZLRY010000662.1:0-1722 GCA_964561675.1 uncultured Chitinophaga sp. | reverse complement strand
TCGCTTTCCTCTTACTCTCTGCTCTTCCGTTTGTAATTGTACCCGGCGATGGACTTAAATTCCTGCCCTTTATCCTGATCGTGGGCACCGCGGTGGCCTTTGGGTATTTCCTTAAGCCCTCTGCATTACGGATTATCAAACTTACACTCTGGTGTTACGCGTTTATGATGCTGGGTTACTTTATGTATTTCACGGCCATCATCCGTTCCAATGCCAATCCGAGCATTGATATGAACAATGTAGATAACCCGATCAGCCTTGTATACTACCTCAGCCGTGAACAGTATGGCAGTGCGCCACTGGTGTATGGTCCTCACTTTGCCGCTTCTGCCCCGGATGACCTGGTGGAGGGTGAGCCCTATGTGGAAAGTGAAATGAAATATGTAAAAGGGGCGGATAAATACATTCAACTGGGTCGTGCGAAAGAATATAACTTCAAGAGTGAAGTAAAACAATTATTCCCCCGGGTATGGGATTCCAGCGATGATCAGTACCATGCACAGTCGTATTCGGAATGGCTGGGACTGGCACAGGATCCGCAAACCGGTAAATATGCCCCTCCCGATTATGGCGACAATATGGAATGGTTCTTTACCTACCAGATGAGCCATATGTACTGGAGATACTTTATGTGGAATTTCTCCGGTAAGCAAAATGATATTCAGGGTTATGGCAATAAAAGGGATGGCAACTGGATCACCGGTGTTTCTTTTGTAGATGATAAAAGACTGGGTGATCAGAGTATGATGCCAGACAGCCTGAAAAAAAATAAAGCCCATAACCAGCTTTACCTCTTACCATTTGTACTGGGTATTATCGGTTGTGTATACCAGTTCCTTCGTAATCGGAAAGACTGGGTGGTATCCTTCCTCCTGTTCTTCTTTACGGGTATTGCAGTTGTATTATACCTGAACCAGCCCGGCAACCAGCCCCGTGAGCGGGACTATGCGTATGTGGGTTCCTTCTATGCTTTTGCTATCTGGATCGGACTGGCCGTAGTTGCGCTTGTTAAAATGGCGAAAGAAAAGGCCGACAAACTGACTTTCCAGAATGTACTGATCTATGGAAGTACACTCAGTTTTGCGATCACATTCATGAGTTGTTTCCCGGGTAGTGGTGATGGCGCCCTGGTGGCTTCCCTGTTTGCTGCTGTTTTATTTGCAGCGGTAACAGCCGGTGTCAGCTTCCTTGGACGTGCCGTATCTGCTGGCGGAACCAATGACCGGGTATTAAATACTACCACAGCCGTACTTTGTCTGGCTGTTCCCATTCTTATGGCCCAACAGGTCTGGGATGATCATGACCGCAGCAATAAAACAACCGCACCGGCTATTGCCAAAGCTTACCTTGAAAGCTGTGCCCCCAATGCGATCATTTTCACCTTTGGTGATAACGATACCTACCCCTTATGGTATGCCCAGGAAGTGGAAGGCATCCGTAAAGATGTACGGGTGATCAACAACAGCTTACTGGGTATTGACTGGTATATCAACCAGCTCCGTTATAAAGTCAATGAGTCCGATGCCGTGGACATTATCTGGAGCGAAGACAAGATCGCCGGTAATGCCCGCAATTATGTGGTATATGATCCACGCCCGAGTATTCCGGAGAATGTATATTATGATCTCTTCAACCTGATGAAGGATTATGTAGGCAGCGATGACCCCAATAAGATGGATAATTCAAGAGGGGAACCGTTGAATACGTTCCCGGTAAATAAAG
>CAZLRY010000661.1:0-1728 GCA_964561675.1 uncultured Chitinophaga sp. | reverse complement strand
CTACCAGTTTTTTTAATTGTGGTCCCAGGTTCGGCAGATTCTCCGGATGGTCGGCGATATCGATTGCATACATATTCGCTACAGAGAGAATCTGGCACACATTGTCATGCAACTCTTCGGCCCAGCGGGTTCTTTCTGTTTCCTGTGCCTGTATAATGGAAGCAGCCAGTGTCCGCCGGTGCTTTAATTTTTGTTCATAGTAATCAGTCTGCAGGCTGCGCAGATCGGTGATATCCTGTATGGCGCCGATCATCCGGATGATTTCATTACTGGAGGAGTGGCGGATCAGGTAGACATTACTGATCACCCGGTAGAATTTCCCGTCTACCCCCAGTAATCGGAATTCGGATTTCCAGATCTGTTTGTACGTGCGGATGATTTCCTCATATTCCCGGGAAAGACGATCCAGGTCATCGGCATGAATACGACGCTGACAGTTTTGCCAGAAATCCGGCAACTCATTTCCTTCTGCGGGGAAAAAGAATTTCATTTTTGTATTCAGGCTGGCTTTGTTTTCCTTGTAATCATATTCAAACAGGCCTTCCCTCGCCGCTTCATTCAGTGCCTGATATTTTTTTTGTACACTTTCTGTTTGCAGATGAGAGAGCTCAATTCCCAGGTAGAGTTTCCGGCTGAACAGGTAAAGAAAAACGGCGGATACCAAAATAAAAAAGATGCCTTTGAGGGATTGTATTTTTTCATAGAGTACCTGGTCACTGCCGGATATCTGGGATGCCATTGAGTCGCCAAGCATGATCCAGACGATACTCAGGGCCAGATAGCTGATGGCCAGCCAGGCGGAGGAGGATAATTTCAATTGCACACGATGGGGCAATCGGGTGGTCTGAATTTTCATGCGGTGGTTTTGTTAAACGAAAGCTAAGATAAATCTGCGTATAAACGAATTCTATGACCTATGTAGTTATGCTTATGATTTACCTCATTGCGAATGGTTGATTTTGGGGAACAGCCTGAGAATCAGCTGTGTTTTTTTAGCTTATTTCATGGACTTTAGATAGGTAATGAAGGATAGCCATGGAAAAAGGGGTATTAATATCTGGTAGACGGGCTTGTCAGGGTAAAAAAAAAAGTAAAATATTAGACTTTATATTTCCCTCACCAAAAACCAATCTATGCTTAAGCGACTCAGCTCCGCGATTATTGCATTTTTTACGTTAACCGTTTCCCTTTCCGCACAGGTGGAAAGAGTTCAGGAACAAGGCCCGGGAATTTCAGCCCGTTTGCAGTACGAAATCGATATCACCAAGGATCCTTCTTTGGGTTATGTGCCTAAGGGACGATTAGTGGAAGCTTATCAGCAACGCCAGGAACGTTTGCAAAACCTGGCTAACAGGGCCACGGCTTTTACCTGGACGGAACGAGGACCGAACAGCGATGTGACCGGTCCCAGTAACGGCAATACCCGTCCCGGAAACGGGATAACCTCAGGAAGGGTCCGGGCAATTTGGGAGGACCTTGGAGATGTGACCCGTAAAACAGTGTGGGTAGGCGGGATAGATGGCGGATTATGGAAGACCAATGATATCACTGCAACTCCGGCTACCTGGACGCCCATTAATGATTTCTTTGGAAATCTGGCGGTGGGAAGTATAACGCAGGATCCTACGGATGTAAATATTATGTATTTCGGTACCGGAGAAAAAGCCATTAATGCCGATGCGGTGCGTGGCGCCGGTCTCTGGATCAGTACAGATCATGGGATTAACT
>CAZLRY010000660.1:0-1730 GCA_964561675.1 uncultured Chitinophaga sp. | reverse complement strand
GAACAGATCCGTGCCCTGACAGCTGAACCTTCCCGTTTTGTATTTGATGCTTATACCAAAGACAGTCCGGATGAATTAAAACCGATAAAGAATACGAAGCAATAATTGATAGACGTATAAAATAGTGTACACATGAAAAAGATTTTACTGATTGGTCTGCTGCAATTCACGGGTTTACTGGCCATCGCCCAGCAAAAGCAGATCCAGTACCTCTCCGGTACCGATGCCGCCCATACCGTGCAGTGGGATTTCTTCTGTACCGCAGGTCGCAACAGCGGCGAATGGAAGAAAATACAAGTGCCTTCCTGCTGGGAACAACAGGGCTATGGCAATTATAATTACGGTCGTGATTATAAAACCAACGGAAAGAATGCCCGCTTTTATGATGAGAAGGGGATGTACAAATATTCCTTTAAAGTCCCTGCTGCCTGGAAAGGCAAGCAGGTGAATATTGTCTTCGATGGCAGCATGACCGACACCGAAGTAAAGATCAACGGCCAATCCGCCGGCGCCATTCACCAGGGCGCTTTCTACCGCTTCAAATACGATATCAGCAAATTGCTGGATTATACAAAGACCAATACCTTGGAAGTAACGGTGAGCAAGATGAGCAGTGATGCTTCCGTGAACAACGCGGAGCGACTGGCCGACTACTGGGTCTTTGGCGGCATTTTCCGTCCGGTCTTCCTGGAAGCCATGCCCGCGAATTATATTGACTATGTAGGTATTGATGCCAAAGCCGATGGAAGTTTCGCCATGCAGGTATGGCCCAAGGGACTGACCAAGGATGCGATTGTGGTCACTACCATTACCGATGCCGCTAACAAAACAATCGGGGTGCTCAAGGCACCGGTGCCAAAGGCCGCTGAAAATGTAACCGTCAATACCAACATATCCGGCATTAAAACCTGGACCTCTGAAACCCCGAATCTCTATACCGCTACCGTGGTATTGCAGGATGTGGCGGGTAAGAAACTCTATGAACTCAAAGAGAAATTCGGTTTCCGCACCATTGAAATCAGGTACGGACAAGGGATCTATATCAACGGCACCCAGGTCAAATTCAAAGGGGTGAATCGTCACTGCTGGTGGCCCGAGACCGCCCGTTCCCTCAGTCGTGAACAGGAAAAAATGGATGCATTACTGTTGAAAGAAATGAACATGAATGCCGTTCGTTGTTCGCATTATCCGCCCGATAAATATTTCCTGGAGTTATGTGACAGTCTCGGTATCTATGTGCTGGACGAACTGGCCGGCTGGCAAAAGTATTATTCCTCCAAAGCCGGTGAGCCCCTGGTCAAAGAACTGGTATTGCGTGACCTGAACCACCCTTCCATTATTTTATGGGATAATGGCAATGAGGGCGGCACCAATAAAGATCTGGATGATGATTTTGTCAAATGGGATTTTCAAAAACGTCCCGTGATCCATCCCCATCACCGTCCGGGTAATCAGTTCAACGGGGTAGACTGCAATCACTACGAAGATTATTACAGCACCCAGAAAATATTGAATGATTCCCTGATCTATATGCCCACCGAAATGCTCCATGCCCAGGATGATGGAGGAGCAGGTGCCGCTATGGAAGATTTCTGGAACCTGCACTGGAGTGCGCAGAAGAGTGGAGGTGTCTTTATCTGGGCCATGGTAGATGAAGCCGTCGTACGTACGGACCTCAACAATGCTCTCGATGCCAACGGACTCAATGCCAATGATGGCATTCTTGGGCC
>CAZLRY010000659.1:0-1731 GCA_964561675.1 uncultured Chitinophaga sp. | reverse complement strand
CAGTCCGTCACAGCGGATTATAAACTGGAAAGATGGAACGGACAATCCGAAGATGCTAAACCGGTAATAGACCAATGGCGAAATACCGGCGATAACCCCAACAACCTGGAAGACAGTAAAAAAATAACCAGTCAGACTAAAATTAAAAAAGGCAGTTCCGCAACGATTTTATCGATCAATCAACCCGGGTCCCTTGCCGGGTTTACCCTGCAACTGACTCCTTATACTAAAGAAACGCTTTTCAATACCACGTTGAAGATCTACTGGGATGATAGCAAAGCGCCTTCGATTGAATTACCACTCGGTTATTTTTTCGGTGCCGGGGCCAAAGACTATCCCGCTACGGTTGATAAAGTGGTACAGAAATCACTCACCACCTTACTCTTTGGTTTTAATCCACAAACCGGAACCCTCTATTCCTATTGGCCCATGCCTTTCTGGAAATCTGCCCGGATAGTAATTGCCAATAACACCGATACCGATATCAGCAACCTGCAATGCAATGCCTGGTTTAAACCTTCTTCCGTGTTATCCTACAACAAGAACAATACTGGTTATTTCCTGGCCCGTCGAACCATTGATTCCGATCCCGATACACTGGGCTACCGCTCAGTGGCTTTTGAAGAAAAAGGAAGAGGTCATGTAACCGGGGTGGTCTTTTACTCCGACCGCTATGATATGGATGGCGACGAGTTTTGCTATATCGACGACAGCAAAACTCCTCAGATACATGGCAGCGGTACTGAAGATGACCATAACCAGGGCTGGGCCGGAAGAGCTTATCAGAAACCACTTTGGGGTGGATTGGTAAACGGGTATGACGGGGCTTACCGGATTTACCTCAATGACTGTTATATCTTCAACCGGAATATCCAGATCAGTTATGAATACTCCCTGACAAAACCTCATTTTGTAAATGGAGGAAAAACAGACGTAATTGTATTTTATTACAAGTCAGCCACCCCCGGTAACCTGCAACTCACCGATGAACTGGATCCCGGAAATCATTTTAGTGAACAACAGCATAAATATGAAGTAACCGGACTTACCTGGAAAGGAAAACTGAAGGATGAATACGATGGCTATGAAAGAAATCTGCTGTATGGCGCTTATACCGATGATGGTAAAGCGTATAATGGCAGCAGCCGGTTCACTGTAGAGGTAAATCCGGTCAATGATGGTGTAAAGCTGCGCCGAAGAATCAACCGGACCGGCAACGGCGTGCAGACCGCCCGGGTTTATATTGACGGAAAACAGGTACCCCGTCCCTGGCATATTGTCATTCCTTCCCTCAGTACCGGCAAAGGCACGGTGGACGGCTGGTATGACAGCGATTTTGAAATTCCGTCTTCCTTTACTAAAGGAAAAAAATCGATTGAAGTAAAGGTTGAATATGTCAACTCACCACAAAAGGGTGCGATCAACGAATTTTATTACTGGGTGTATAGTTATGTGGGGTTGTAGGAATCAGTGGGCAGCCGGCAGCTCTTCCTAAACATAAAACTATTTACCTAACGACTTCATCATACTTCGTATCTCCTGTTTGTATATTTGTTTTTTCGGGGACTTCCGTGCACCGTTGTCTGTCGACTGTGGACAATACCCTCCCAACCCATTCAATCAACCAAAATGAAATCAACCTTATTCACGCTTATTACCCTGGTCTGTCTGCAGGTATTGGCACAACCCGTTACCGAACTCAAGGAAGCGGATGTATACTTCAGACCCACC
>CAZLRY010000658.1:0-1732 GCA_964561675.1 uncultured Chitinophaga sp. | reverse complement strand
TTCACTACATTAAAGAACTACGGACTCAATCATGTCCGTTTTCATTCCTGGTGTCCGCCCGAAGCGGCGTTTACTGCTGCCGATGAACTGGGCTTTTATTTACAACCTGAAGCACCCACCTGGCCCAATCATGGAACATCTGTCGGCGATGGTCGTTTTATCGATCAGTATATCTATGAGGAGACAAATCGGATGGTGAAGGCTTATGGCAATCATCCTTCCTTTGTGATGCTGGCAGCCGGTAATGAACCGGCCGGAAAGAATCAATCCAAATACCTGGCGGATTTTATTGCTTACTGGAAAGCAAAGGATGATCGCCGCATTTATACCGGTGCTTCGGTAGCCACCAGCTGGCCGTTGGTACCGGAGAATGAGTTTATGGTGAAGTCAGGTGCAAGAGGTCTCAACTGGAACAGTCAGGCCCCTTCCTCCATGGATGATTACCAGGAGACGATGAATAAATACCCGGTCCCCTTTGTACAACATGAACAGGGACAGTGGTGCGTATTCCCTGATTTCTCCGAGATAAACTTATATACCGGTGCTTATAAGGCCCGGAATTTTGAATTGTTCCGCGAGGACATGGAAGCACAGGGATTATTACCACTGGCACCTGCTTTTCTGCAAGCTTCTGGTAAACTTCAGGCCCTTTGTTATAAGATGGAAATGGAACGTTCGCTGCGTACGAAAGACCTGGCTGGTTTTCAGTTACTCGGTTTACAGGATTTCCCCGGACAGGGTACGGCACTCGTTGGGGTCCTCAATGCATTTTATAAAGAGAAGGGCTATATCAATGCGGCGCAATTCAGGCAGTTCTGTAACAGTGTGGTGCCCCTGGCCCGTCTGCCACGTTTTACCTACTCAAATAACGAGGAAGTGACAGCCGCCATTGAATTGTATCAGTATGGTCCTGCAGATATGAACAATACCATACTGGATTGGAAGCTGGTCGATCAGCAGGGAAGCATCCAACAAAGTGGCAGCTTGCCGGCAAAAAATTACAGCCGGGGTAACTTACATGAAGTGGGTTCTGTCAGGTTTTCGTTGACAGGTATCAGCGCTCAACAGGAACTGCAACTGATCGTTTCTGTGAGAGGCACAGCGTTTCGCAACCAATGGCCGATCTGGGTGTTTACAGCCAGTTTACCCATGGTGGAATTGACAGACCTTCCGGATCGGCTTGAAACAGATACCCTGGATGAAAAGGCAATAGCGATATTAAATAACGGTGGTAAGGTAATCCTGAACTTGTATGGAAAGGTTACAAAAGGGCGCGAAGTGGTACAAGCTTTTACCCCGGTATTCTGGAATACCTCCTGGTTCAAGATGCGGCCGCCTCATACACTCGGCCTCCTGATTGATTCTGCCAGTGCCGCATTCCGTTTTTTCCCTACTGCTTCACACAGTGACCTGCAATGGTGGGAGGTGGTCACCCAATCACAGGTCATGCACCTGGAAGATTTTTCACCATCCATGCCAATACTTATACGGCCCATAGATACCTGGTTTATGAACCGTAACCTGGGTTTGGCATTTGAAGCCCGGATCGGCAAAGGACGATTATTGGTAACCAGTATTGCGTTGAATCACAATACAGCGGTGATGCGACAGTTGCGGTTTTCCCTGTATCAGCACCTCTTGTTTGCAATGGAGTGGAGTAATACCAGCGTAAGTCCCGAACAGATCCGTGCCCTGACAGCTGAACCTTCCCGTTTTGTATTTGATGCTTATA
>CAZLRY010000657.1:0-1737 GCA_964561675.1 uncultured Chitinophaga sp. | reverse complement strand
TGATCGGTGGCACTCATAAAACTGGCGCGGCCGGTTTCAAATAAATGCGCATGCAACGGGCCAATACCCGGATAGTCGAGTCCCGCAGAAATACTATGCGGCTCCACCACCTGTCCATCATGGGTTTGCATTAATAAGCTTTTGCTGCCATGCAGAATACCGGGTTTACCCAGTTGAGTTGTAGCCGCACTCTTTCCACTATTCACTCCTTCACCGGCAGCTTCCACCGCGATTAGTTTAACAGAAGGCTCTTCAATAAAATGATAGAATGCACCAGCTGCATTACTGCCTCCACCCACGCAGGCAATCACATACTGCGGTAGCTCTGTTCCTGTTTTTTCCAGCAGCTGTTTCCGCATTTCTTCACTGATCACACTTTGAAAACGCGCTACCATATCCGGGTAAGGATGCGGGCCTACTACGGAGCCGATAATATAATGGGTATCGTCAGGATGATTGATCCAGTCACGGATGGCTTCGTTGGTAGCATCCTTGAGGGTCTTACTCCCACTGGTAGCGGGAATTACGGTGGCTCCCAGCATTTTCATCCGGGCCACATTGGGTGCCTGCCGTTCAATATCTTTTTCCCCCATGTACACTATGCATTCCATACCCTTGAGGGCACATACTGTTGCTGTAGCCACTCCATGCTGACCGGCTCCGGTCTCGGCAATGATACGTGTCTTACCCAGTCGTTGAGCCAGGAGTATTTGCCCGATGGTATTATTGATCTTATGTGCACCTGTATGACAAAGGTCTTCGCGCTTTAAATAAATCTGTGCGCCATAACGCTTACTCAGTCGCTCCGCCAGGTATAGCGGAGTCGGTCTTCCGACATAATCACGTAACAAATACTGGAACTCTTTTTGAAATTCCTCCTCATACATGATCTCCAGGTACTTTGTCCGGAGTTCCTCCACATTGCGATGCAGCATTTCAGGAATATAAGCCCCGCCAAATGAACCATAATACCCTTGCTCATTCGGCGATCCGATCAGCACTTTCTCATTCATACTTTCCATATCAAACCGTATTTCAACTTTTTTAATCAACAATACTCATTCCCATTTCCCACTCACTACTCACCACTCACCACTCCCTACTTCAGCCCCTGCTTAAACTGCAACAATAACTTCATATCCTTCACCCCCGGTGACACTTCAAACTTACTGTTGATATCCACCCCGAACATATCAGGATGTTTAAATGCTTTGACGCGGGCCGCGTCTTCAACCCCGATGCCCCCACTCAGGAAAAAAGGTTTTTCTATCTTGGCCTTGGCCAGGATACTCCAGTCGAATTGCTGGCCGGTGCCCCCAAAGCTTTCTTTTAATCCACCGGTATCGAAGAGGTAATAATCGCAGACAGCATCATATGGTGCCACGAGTTTATCTATATCCTCATCGCCTTTGATACGAAAGGCTTTGATCACTTCTACTTCACTGCTCAGGTCCTCGCACATTTCCGGTGTTTCATCGCCATGTAACTGTACAACTTCCAGCCCGTATTCATCAATCGCATCCAGCACTTCGATCATTTCCGGATTTACAAACACCCCGGTTTTTTTCAGATCGAAGTCGGCTTTCTTAATGTCTTTTGCATTCAGCTTACCGCCGATATAACGGGGAGAATCCTTGTAAAAAATCATACCGGCAAAATCAATATCCAGTCCATCCAGTTGTTGCAGCTGTTTCATTTCGGTAATGCCGCATACTTTAATATTCATAATAACAGTTT
>CAZLRY010000656.1:0-1745 GCA_964561675.1 uncultured Chitinophaga sp. | reverse complement strand
TGATCGGTGGCACTCATAAAACTGGCGCGGCCGGTTTCAAATAAATGCGCATGCAGGGGGCCAATACCCGGATAATCGAGCCCGGCGGAAATACTATGCGGCTCCACTACCTGGCCATCATGGGTTTGCATCAATAAACTTTTGCTGCCATGCAGGATACCGGGTTTACCCAGTTGAGTGGTAGCAGCACTTTTCCCGCTGTTTACCCCTTCTCCAGCTGCTTCTACAGCAATCAGTTTTACAGAAGGCTCTTCAATAAAATGATAAAATGCTCCGGCTGCATTACTGCCCCCACCCACACATGCGATCACGAATTCAGGTAATTCTTTGCCGGTCTTCTCCAGCAGTTGCTTCCGGATCTCTTCACTGATCACACTCTGGAAACGCGCCACCATATCCGGATAAGGATGCGGGCCGACAACGGAACCGATAATATAATGGGTGTCGTTGGGATGATTAATCCAGTCACGGATCGCTTCATTGGTGGCATCTTTGAGCGTTTTGCTGCCGCTGGTAGCGGGGATTACAGTAGCGCCCAGCATTTTCATCCGGGCCACATTGGGTGCCTGCCGTTCAATATCCTTCTCACCCATGTATACAATGCACTCCATTCCCTTAAGGGCACATACGGTTGCTGTAGCCACACCATGCTGTCCGGCTCCGGTCTCGGCTATGATACGCGTCTTGCCCAGTCGTTGGGCTAACAGAATCTGTCCGATGGTATTATTGATCTTATGGGCGCCGGTATGACAAAGGTCTTCGCGTTTTAAATAAATCTGGGCACCATATCGTTTACTGAGTCGCTCTGCCAGGTAAAGCGGTGTCGGCCGTCCTACATAATCACGTAGCAAATACTGGAACTCCTTTTGAAACTCCTCTTCATACATAATCTCCAGGTACTTTGTCCGGAGTTCCTCCACATTGCGATGCAGCATCTCCGGAATATAAGCACCGCCAAAAGAACCATAATACCCTTGCTCATTTGGCGAACCGATCAACACTTTCTCATTCATACTTTCCATAGCTATCCGTATTTCAAACTTTTTTAATCAAGAATTCCCATTCCCCATTTCCCATTTCCCATTTCCCATTCCCCATTCCCACTCCCTACTTCAGCCCCTGCTTAAACTGTAACAACAGCTTCATATCCTTCACCCCGGGCGATACTTCAAACTTACTGTTGATATCCACTCCGAACATATCCGGGTGCTTAAAGGCTTTTACCCTCGCCGCATCTTCCACCCCGATGCCCCCACTCAGGAAAAAAGGTTTTTCGATCTTGGCCTTGGCCAGGATGCTCCAGTCAAACTGCTGACCGGTGCCGCCAAAACTTTCTTTCAGTCCACCGGTATCAAACAGGTAATAATCACATACCGCATCATAAGGTGCCACCAGTTTATCAATATCTTCAGTACCGGTAATCCGGAAGGCTTTGATGACTTCTACCTCACTACTCAGATCCTCGCACATTTCCGGGGTCTCATCGCCGTGTAACTGTACTACTTCCAGCCCGTATTCATCAATAGCATCCAGCACTTCGATCATTTCCGGGTTTACAAACACTCCGGTTTTTTTCAGATCGAAGTCGGCTTTCTTCACATCTTTGGCGTTTAGTTTGCTTCCCACATACCGGGGAGAATCCTTGTAAAAGATCATTCCGGCAAAATCAATATCCAGTCCGTCCAATTGCTGCAGCTGTTTCATTTCGGTAATGCCGCATACTTTAATATTCATAATAACAGTTT
>CAZLRY010000655.1:0-1747 GCA_964561675.1 uncultured Chitinophaga sp. | reverse complement strand
CAGGGCAGTAAAGTCAAAACCATCCATATTGCAGAGATACTAAACACGGAGGCCTGAGATGAAAGATCATGCTACATTAGCTGAGGAGTTTATCAGGGATGATGCCCGTACTGACTGGCACGATGAAACCCTGTGGTTTGTGCGCCAGAAAAGGGACAAGGCCGCACATGGACTACCTGAATGGGAGGAGTTAAGGGAATGGGCTTCGCAGATCAAGAATCATACGCTCTCCAATATGGATCGCTACCTGGAGGAGTTTGAGCGGAATGCATTGGCCAATGGCGTGAAGATCCATTGGGCCGCCGATGCAATGGAACATAACCAGATCATTCACGACATTATAAAAAGCAAGGGCATTACCCGGATCGTCAAGAGTAAGAGTATGCTTACTGAGGAATGTCACCTTAACCATTACCTCGAAGAACAAGGCGTGGAAGTAGTGGACACGGATCTCGGAGAACGTATTGTACAATTCCGGCACGAACCACCCAGTCATATTGTATTGCCCGCCATCCACCTCAAGAAACAGGATGTGAGTGATACCTTTCATGAGCATCTTCATACGGAGAAAGGAAATAACGATCCCACTTATCTAACCCGTGCCGCACGGGTGCACCTGCGGGAAAAATTCATTGCTTCCCAGTTAGCTATCACCGGGGTGAATTTTGCGATCGCCGAAACGGGTGGGGTGGTGGTCTGCACCAATGAAGGCAATGCCGATATGGGTACGCATGCGGCCGATGTGCATATTGCCTGTATGGGTTTTGAAAAACTCATTCCGAAAGCCAGTCACTTATCTGTCTTTCTCCGTTTGCTGGCCCGCAGTGCCACGGGGCAGCCGGTCACCACCTATTCCAGTCATTTCCATAAGCCCCGGGCCGGACAGGAAATGCATATTGTGATTGTTGATAATGGTCGTTCTAATATCTTAGGTAAACCAGACTTCCGGAATGCATTAAAGTGCATCCGTTGTGCCGCCTGTTTCAATACTTGTCCTGTGTATCGTCGAAGTGGTGGCTTCAGTTACCATACGGCTGTAGCCGGTCCGATCGGTTCCATCCTCAATCCCAATTTCGATCCGAAGAAATATTCAGACCTGCCCTTTGCTTCTTCCTTATGTGGCAGTTGCAGTAATGTCTGTCCGGTCAAGATCGATATCCATGATCAGTTATGGAAATGGCGCCAGGAATTGACGAAAGGCGGACACATACCATTGATGAAAAAGATCATGATGAAAGGAATGGCTTTTGTGCTGGGTCGTCCGGCCCTCTATCGTTTCGGTGGGGCTTCCGCCAGATGGGTCTTGCGATATATGCCCTTTATGGTCAAATTCAAAATGAATCCCTGGTACAAGCAACGCGAGATGCCGGAAGCACCAAAGCAGAGTTTCCGTGACTGGTATATTCAAAACAAAAAGAAATGAGCAGCCGCGATAAAATATTCAGTGCCATTCGGAAGAACAAACCGGAGTCCGTACCTTACACGGAGCCCGATCTTTCTCTGGTCATCAATTACCCCGACCTGTATACGCAGTTCAGCACGGTGCTTACGGCCATTGGCGGCACCTGCAAAGATGTAGCCTCTGCAGAAGAGGCAATGCAATTCATTGCTACCATTGATAAAGGAGCATTCGTGATCGATACCACCGGCGACTATCCTTCAGACCTCGCCCATTTGTCCCCCACTGAATTGTCGGCTGTTGATACGGCCATTATCCGTGGCGGTGTTGCCGTTGCCGAAAACGGTT
>CAZLRY010000654.1:0-1751 GCA_964561675.1 uncultured Chitinophaga sp. | reverse complement strand
AGGTAAGCGGCGGTAGGGGAAACGCTCAGTTCATCCGGGATACTGCAATAATTGTCTGTTTTAGTGGAACCCGCAATTTCGACGTGTCCGTAAAGCTTGGCTTCCTTGATAGCTTTACCCGCCCAGGTACCTGTTTCGGTATAGGAAGCAATATCATTTTCATTCAGCAGGTTCATCGGCACCTGCATGAATTGTGTGGTAGCACCACCATGCAGGAAGAGTACTTCGTGTTTATCGCCCAGCTGCATTAATTCTTTTACCAGGGATCTTGCTTCATCCATGACGGGTTGAAACAGGGAAGTGCGGTGACCGATCTCGAGGATCGATAATCCGGTATCATTAAAATTCAGAATGGCTTTACTGGCTTCTTCAAAAACTTCGCGGGGTAATACAGAGGGTCCTGCATTGAAATTATGGATAACTGGCTTCACGGTTACAGCGGTAATAAATGAGTTGCAAATGTAGGGAAATTGCCCCCCTTAGTGGTCATGTTCCCGGCCTTTAATCGCATTGTTTTTCCAGTCGCGGTTGAGCTGCTCAAAAGCTTCCTGGTCAGCCGATGTAAACTCCCTGTTACTGAGGGCACGGAGATCCGGCTGGCCGGCATTGACCCAGGCCGTATACCAGAAGGAAGCCACCGCGTAAATGGACTGACGCATTCTTCGTTCCACCATTCCTTTCAGTAACTCATTGTATCTGACCGTATAGGCACTGGAATACTGACGAATGACCGTTCCGTTGCGGTCTTCAAAAGCGTATTTCTGATCGGGTGGAAATTGCCGTGACAGCTCTTTTTCAAACCGGAGTACGGTATCAGCTGCGGCTGCACTTTCGAGCACACGTGCCCAGATGAAACTGGAAGGGTTGGCAATATATTCCGCCTTACCGATAAAGAAATCCCAGTGTTTTTCAGCCAGTAATTCGGGTACCCGGCTTTCCCAAAAGCCATGGATGCCCCGTTGATTGGTATATTGTCCGTTATGATTGCTGGAGGCATGAAGGGGTACATGGGCATCGCTGATATAGTGACCAATCTCTGCAGAGAGTTTTAGAATTTTTACCTGGTCTTTGTCTTTAAAAGCCTGTGTAAGCCGGAAGAGCATGGTTTGTACCCACCAGGGTACGATGCCGTGTTTTTGCAGGCTGTCGGCCGTGTATTTTTTTACGGCTTCATTCCAGTTACGGGGCAATGAGTCATAGGGATAATGACCGTATTTATCAAGATCGATATAATGGCGTGGCCCTTCTTCGGGTACGGCATAGCGTCGTTTATCCGGATCCACGGCATGTTCGGTCAGAAAATCAATATGCGGTTTGTAAAGAAGAACCATTTCCGGTGGCAGGAGAAAGACTGAATAGTAGTTGATCATCCGGTGACCATAAAAGCCCCAGCTGAAAACCGGGAGGGAACAAATGATCAGTAACAGGAGCAGGGAATTTTTTTTCATGGAATAGTTTCGCCAAAACTATTCTGCAGGTAACAGGTATCCATGGGTAAAACAACAGGGCTTGCTGTCTTTTTCCTGATATTAGTAGCTGGGAAAAGCGGGAAAATTTCAGGAAAGCGAAACATCAGATGATAAGCAATGGGGTGGAATGAACTAAGCTTCTTCTTTATTCTTTTCTTCTTCAAAATCCACGACCCCACCCGTAACCGCATATTTCATTGCTTCCCCCGCTGAAATTTTTTCAATCTTTCTGACTTTTTCACGGGGTAAAATATAGAGCTGACCGGCAAAGTTGTAGGCCTG
>CAZLRY010000653.1:0-1753 GCA_964561675.1 uncultured Chitinophaga sp. | reverse complement strand
GCAACTGGAAAAAGAATATCAGTTCTGGATGAAAGGAGCAGCAGCACTGAATGAAAAAAACAAGGCGTTGTTTCATTGCGTACTAATGCCGGATGGGTCGGTGATGAACCGATACAAAGATGAATGGAGCAGTCCGCGGCCGGAATCTTACCGGGAAGATGTGGAACTGGTGCAACATACCACTGAAACAGTTAAGCCATCGGTATATGGACATCTCCGTGCCGGTGCTGAATCGGGCTGGGACTTCAGTAGCCGCTGGTTTAAAAAATCCGGGGACTTCTCCAGTATACATTGTACCGATATCATACCGGTTGACCTGAATTGTTTATTGCTCAACCTGGAGCAGACATTAGCGCATGCATATGCACTCAAAGGAGAGACCGGTCATTCCATCCGGCTGGTACTCGCTGCGGATAAAAGAAAAAAAGCGATAGAAAAATATTGCTGGAATGAAAGTGCCGGGTTTTATATGGATGTTGACTGGGTGGAGGGAAATCAGAAAACGGCAATGACCCTGGGGGGTATCAGTGCGCTATATTTTAAACTGGCCGACAACCAGAAAGCAGAAAGAATTCAGGAACAAATCCGGGGTTTATTTCTGAAAGAAGGTGGTGTTGTAACCACGCTTGAAGCCACCGGCCAGCAATGGGATGCCCCCAATGGCTGGGCCCCCTTGCAATGGATGACCATTAAAGGGTTGGAAAATTATGGTTTTACGAAGTTGGCCGCTGACATTGCCCGCCGGTGGATTCGTTTGAATACAGCGGTATTCAAACGAACCGGTAAACTCATGGAGAAATACAATGTAGTGGATACTCACCTCGAAGCCGGCGGTGGTGAATACGAAGGCCAGGATGGGTTTGGCTGGACCAATGGGGTCCTGCTCGCCCTGATCAGCCACTATGGACAAGCAGAATAGGCTGCATTACTTTGCTTCCAGTATCATAAACTGGTAAGGCTCAAGTATCAGGTACTGGTGATCATACCCTATCTCTAATTCTTTTTCCGTCCAGTGATCATACAGTGTATGGGGTGCGGCCCCATGTTCCTTAAAGGCAAACCAGGTAAGATAGGAAGGCTGGTCACTGAAATTAAACAGGCAATAAATTTTCTGCTCTTCAAAAGTCCGCAGGTAACCAGCCACATGAATATTATGCGGCGTCATCCAGGTCAGGTTTTTGTAATCCCCGATGGCAAATAATTTTTTCCGGATCTGAATCAGTTTTTTAGTAGCCTGGAAAACCTGGTATTCAATCGTTCCTTCTTCACTGATCCGTTCGTTTTTCTTCCAGTCAATCACCGGCCGGTGCATCCAGCGGTTATCGTAACTTTTACCGGGATCCTGCAGGTACGAATAATCATTGGTATAGCCCAGTTCATCCCCGTAAAAAACCATCGGCAGTCCGCCCAGGAAAAAACTATGGGCCTGCATCATCAGGATTTTGGAAATGGATTGCTCAATATTGAAAACATTCTCTTCCTCCAGCGCTTTTTCGAGCCCGCAAAGGGATGCCAGTGAACCACTGATCCGTGCATCATTGGTTTTCGGATTTACGGAAAACAAAGCGCCACGGGCCGGAGAGTCTGCTCTTGCCCCGGAAAAATAATCTTTAAGAAAGCGCCGGTGTTCAAACGGATTAAAGCCGGCATGTTGAATCATATAATCATCATAACCCAGACCGATATCATCATGACAACGGGTATAGGTAATCCAGGAACTGCCGTAAGGCTTTTGCAGGATTTCATGTTGTGC
>CAZLRY010000652.1:0-1757 GCA_964561675.1 uncultured Chitinophaga sp. | reverse complement strand
GTCAGGCAGACCATTTTGATACCGGTGTATTCTTCGGTACAATAAAAGTCGATCCTTGTTTTTTGTTTGCGCGGGAAAATCTCGAGCAATATCACATTTTCCGGTTCATGGTTTCCAACGATAATTTCCTTCAATAGCCGCAGGTAGCTTTCGCGGGTATGTCCACCGAGATAGCTGCTGTATCCTTCAGGTATCGGGAAGTGCCGGGAATAGACATCATCGAGCAGTACTTCATAACCAAAGAGAGTAGGGAAGCCCTGCATCTCGATCAGCTGGGGTTCATATGCCCCTTCTTCATTAATGCAGATGCCAAAATCGAAAGCGATAAAATGCGAATGCGCATTTTCTCCGGGTACCTTTACTTTTTCCGGGATGGCGTTCCGGGTCAGTTCTTTGAATTTGGGATCAATGATGATGTCCACGATATTTTCACAGGCATCAATGACTTTATTGGTGAAGTCACGGGGAATAAAAATGGGCGTTTCTGCCACCCGGAAATCAATCTGTCCGGGCCAGGCACTATGCAGGTCTTTTAAAAAGGCTTCGTATTTCTCAGGAGTAAATGCAGCATTGTACGCCTCCCGGATTGATGGCACCATAGTGTTTAGTTTACGTATGGAAGTTAAGGATTGCGTCCGGGGCGGCAAAATTATGTACCGGCTTTCTATGCAGGTACGGCCAGCAATTGCCCGACGGCATGATTCAGAAAATTGGGCAGGATATGTGAGCTGGTCCAGACGATCTTATCCGGATCATCCAGGTGCTCCAGCATGTTCTGCCATTTTTCTTCGCCATGATTTTCGATCACCGTGGTTTTTTTGTCTTCCCGTTGCAGGTACATACTCATACCTGATGCATCGGCTTCCGGATGAAACTGGGTGCCGATCATATAGTCATTAAAGCGGATACCCATAATGGCTCTTTCATACGGTACATGGGGCCGGCTTTTCTCAATACAAAGTATGGACGCACCCATTTCATTGAGCAGACTGTGATGCGGCTGAATGACCTGGTAGTCACGGCTGTCTACCGCATAGAAAGGATCTTTCAATCCGTCAAACACACGTTCTTCCTTGCCGGAATGCAGCATATGAATAGGGAATACACCAAAGGAGGTGGACTTACGTTTACACACAACACCCGCATTAAAGAAGCGGCTGGCGAGCTGGAAGGAATGGCAGATAAAAAAGATATGTTTCTTTACGTGGTTATCCGGATTTTCATTCCACCGGTGCATTTTATCCAGCCAGCGGCACCAGGAAATATCCCAATCATCATACCGGCTGGTCAGGGGGTCACCGGGACCACCACTCGAAATATAAAGATCGTAAGAAGTATCGGGCAATTCATTTTTCAGGCGGACATCATATTCTTTGGCATAGAGAAGAAGGTCATTCTTCTCCGCCCATTCGATGAGGATGTTACGGATACAACGCATGCCCTGGTTGGCGGCGCCTTCATAGAGGTCGAGGACGGCTACTTTCACCACCCGTTTTTCGGTCCAGCTCATGGGTGCAAATTTAAGCATTTTTGCCTATACGGGAATGGCTGTCCTGGATTGGTTGATAAGTTAACAGGTTTACAGGTTAACAAGTGAGAGCATACCCTTATAAACCTGTCAACCTTTCAACTTGTAAACTACTTACTGAACACCTGTTCACCTCCCAAATATGTCTTGATCACTTTCACTCCTAACAAATATTCAGGCGCCACCTTCATCAGATCGGCATCCAGGATCACGAAATCGGCGAGTTTGC
>CAZLRY010000651.1:0-1758 GCA_964561675.1 uncultured Chitinophaga sp. | reverse complement strand
ACGGAACTCAGCACGGCACCCCGCATCCAGGTCATCATGGAAAGCATGGTACCTACCTGCGGACTGAATCCTTCGCGGGGACCGATCACGTTGGGGCGGTCGTCGGAAGGTGGAATATTACCAGAGGCGATGGCGTTCAAACCGCCAAGACCGACCAGGCCACCGGTAAGACCGGCTGTTTTCAGAAAGTTTCTGCGTGAGTTACTCATGATTGGGTTAAGGTTTTTGTTCCGGTTAAAAATGGAGTTATTTGAATCGCTGTTAAATATAAATAATTTCAATCAGAAGATAATACACCCATTTTTAAATGCACAAATGAGACAAGGAATACCAACAAATCATTTCCTATTCGCTGGTAGCTTTTAACAGGGATTAGTAACAGGCTATACTGGCGCTTATAAACGGCTATATATCAGCGCAGAAAATTAATCTTATGGGTCTTATCGAGGTATATGATTGCATCAAAAGCTTTCCCTACCGGAACTGTTTCTGTTTGCTGGCCCCATTCCTGGGCACCGGCCCCGTACATGATGGTCAGGTCTTTTTCTATTTCCGCTTTCAGGGAAGGGATGGTTTTCATTTTTCGCAGATTGAGGAATAAATTAGGACTACCCAGTTTTTGCAGGCAGGCGGTAAACGTATGGGGCAGTACTTTTTCGAAACTAAAGGTCTTCAATTTCCAGCCTATCTCGTTGGCATTATGCGGGAAGGCAATGAATTCGCCGGTGCCAAAATCAGTAGCGATATTGTAGAACGAATCACCAAATCGTTTTTTAAGCTGATGTCCTAATACATCCGTGATTCCATTGGAAACCCAATCACCCAGGTGAACATTTTGGGCCCAGATAAGAGCCCTTGAGTCATCGGTATTATTTTGCAATATCCATTCCACGTTTACTGCCATATAGATGTCCCTGAAATCATTTTTAAGTACATCTGATTGCTGATGAATGGCAGAAATAAACTGCCCGATTACTTCCACATGGTGATAGGCTTCCGCGAAAGCCTCCTCCCCTGTTTGTTTAATAAATTGTTCCCGGTTTTTATAAAACAGGGATTTCAGCTTTTTATAAGCAATATAGTAGTCTCCTTTTTCCTCATCCGGAATGGGCTGCCAGAGGTGTTTGGAAAAATCGGCATCAATCGTTGATTGGCCTGCTTTAGCCAGGTATTGTTTGATCCGGTTCAGATCACTCAGTACATATTGCATTTCCATGCCGTACAATAGTACTTTCCGCTGATGTGTTTTATTGTACTGCCGTATCCAATCCATCATTTCCACAAACTCCGTTGTCCGGTATCTCCAGGTGGATATCCGGTTGTTGAGTATCGGGAGCAGGGTGTCTGCCTTACCCTGAACATAATCATTCAGATAAGCCACTTCTCCAAACCCGGCTTCAATAATAAAGAGATTGAATTGATGATTCTCGACTAAATACTGCAGCATTTTCGTTGGCAGGGTCGTGAACTCCGAAGTCCCATGTGTATCTTCCCCCAGGCCCACAATTTTCACTCCATTCAGCTGATTCTGCAAAAATGTAAAAGAACCGGCTTCGATCGTTCCAAACGGTGTTGTATAGTCTTTTAAACCGGGCAAACAATCCTGTGAAAAAGAGGCAGACTGGAATGCAAGTAAAAGAAGAAGAGTTCCTATTTTTTTCATTGGCCTAAAATAGGTAAAATCAGGCATTGGGGTCAATCTATCCGCTGTATATATTTAATCCAGTTCCCATAATAAATAACCCGCTTCCCGTTCCC
>CAZLRY010000650.1:0-1762 GCA_964561675.1 uncultured Chitinophaga sp. | reverse complement strand
ATTGTCACTTTGAAACCCAACCGAAGAACCTGCTGCCGGGGATGTTTTTGAATGCCACCATTAATATCAACAATGCAGATGTATTGACCGTGCCGGAAGAGGCCGTGGTCCGTTTTGATAATAAACAATATGTGTTTGTGCAATCCGGT
Organism: uncultured Chitinophaga sp.; assembly: GCA_964561675.1. Taxonomy (GTDB): domain Bacteria; phylum Bacteroidota; class Bacteroidia; order Chitinophagales; family Chitinophagaceae; genus JJ008. Next base: position 1,613 of record CAZLRY010000650.1, on the reverse strand, counting down.
AAGAACGAGTTCAGAATGGTGGAAGTGGAACCCGGTGTGAAAGAAAATGGCCGGATGGAAATAACCTCAAAAATGGAAGGGTTTGATCAACAGACACTGGTTACCCGGAATGCCTACGCGGTATTGTCAAAAATGAAAAACACGGCAGAGGAATAAACTTTTGCCTGTTTATGGTAGCCGGGATGATCTGCGGGGTGGAGAAAGTTGATATTCATTTACTTCCTTTCTTCCCGTCTTCCCGGCTATTTGTTTTAAAAAATGTGGATAAAAAACAAATTTTTTTTTGCTCGGTAGTCCGTTAGATTTGCTCCCCCAACATGATAACCTATGGAGCTGAAATACAGTCAACAGATCGCCGGAACCCTGAACCTCACCCTGAAGCAGATCAGCAGCATTTATGAACTGCACACAGACGGATCCACCATTCCCTTTATTGCCCGTTACCGGAAAGAAGCCACCGGTAATCTCGATGAAGTGGTGATTGGCAATGTGATCGATCAGATTAAATATTTCAATGAACTGGAGAAGCGAAAGGAGACGGTGCTGAAGACGATAGAGGAGGTGGGCAAACTGACCCCCGAATTGAAAAAACGGATTGAGGATTGTATCAATGCCACTGAACTGGAAGATATTTATCTGCCGTATAAACCCAAGCGGAAAACCAAGGCCTCTGTGGCTATTGAGAAAGGACTTGAACCCTTGGCCACGCTTTTGTTTCAGCAGGGGCCGCATAACCCTGAGGAAGAAGCCACAAAGTATATCAACGAACAGGTAAAAGATACCACCGAAGCGCTGCAGGGTGCCCGGGATATCATGGCTGAATGGATCGCTGAAAATGAACAGGCCCGTAACTTGGTGCGTAAACTGTTTACAGAAGAAGCTACTGTTTCCTCCCGGGTGCTAACCACCAAAAAGGACGATCCCGAAGCACAGAAATACCGGGACTATTTTGAGTTTAAAGAGACCTTAGCCAAGAGTCCTTCTCATCGTATCCTGGCCATCCGCCGGGGAGAGAAAGAAGGATTCCTGATAATGACGATAAATATAGAAAAGGAAAATGCCCACGCGGAATTGAAAAGGGTTTTCCTGAAAGCCTCCGGTGCGGCCGCCAAACAGGTGGAACTCGCTATTGAGGATTCTTATAACCGGTTGTTGCAATCCTCCATTGAAACCGAATTCCGCATGGCCAGCAAAACAAAGGCCGATGAAGAAGCGATCCGCGTTTTTGCGGAGAACCTGCGCCAGTTATTACTGGCGTCACCACTGGGACAAAAACGGATCATGGCCATTGACCCCGGCTTCCGGACCGGGTGTAAAGTGGTCTGCCTGGATGAACATGGTACTTTCCTGAAATATATCACCATCTTCCCGCATGCGCCGCAGAATGACTGGAACGGGGCCGTACAGACGATTAAAGAATTAGTGGCCCGTTATGATATCGAAGCGATCGGGTATGGAAACGGAACGGCCAGCAAGGAAACAGAACAGCTGGCGAGGGGCATTGATTTTGGTAAACCGGTTTCCGTCTTCATGGTGAATGAAAGCGGGGCTTCCATTTATTCAGCGAGTGAAGTGGCCCGTGAAGAATTTCCGGATGAGGATGTGACTGTTCG
>CAZLRY010000649.1:0-1763 GCA_964561675.1 uncultured Chitinophaga sp. | reverse complement strand
ATCCTCGGCGCTCAAATGGCAGCTGTAAAAGATGCTCCGCTTGCTGCAGTGGCAGAAAAAATCGTTGGTCCCATCGGTGCCACCATTTTATTACTCACCGCAGCTGTTTCCTGTTTCGGTTCCGTAAGTGCCGATGTACTCAATGCATCCCGGGTATTATTTGCCGGAGCCAAAGACGGAGTATTCCCCTGGCCACTGAGCCGGCTTCACCCGAAATTTGCCACGCCACATATTGCTATTACAGTTTTCGGAGCCATGATCTTTATCTTGTCGGTTTCCGGTGGATTTAAACAATTAGCCATACTCGCCAGTGCCGCTATTTTGCTGGTCTACCTGGCTGTTATTTTAGCAACGGTGAAACTGAGAAGTCAACCACAGGAAGCCGGTGAAAAAACATTCAGGGCACCCGGGGGATTACTATTTCCGATCATTGGTATTGCCGCCATTATCTGGTTGCTGACCAGCCTGACCAAATGGGAGATCCTGTCCACCGTAATTTTTATTGCAGTTATTGCGCTGATTTATTTTGCCATGCATGCTGTACAAGCCGGAAAGAAAAAACTTAATTGAAATACTATACATGACCCGATTATTGCTTTTTAAAAATTCAGTTCTCGCTGTTTTATTCAGCCTGGCTGTATTTAATAGTAATGCCCAATCCATTTATTACCCGGATACGGTCTGGCAGGTAAAAAAACCGGAAGAACTGAAAATGAATGCCGCCCTGCTGGACAGTGCGGTCCGGATGGCTATAGCCAGTGAAAACAAAATGGAGCGGGACCTGCGCATCGCCAATATGAAGGCCTATGCCGGTGAACCGGATTACAAGATCATCGGGCCTATGAAACAAAGAGGCGGGCCCGCCGGACTGGTGATTAAAAACGGATATATCGTAGCCCAATGGGGCGATATCAGCCGGGTGGATATGACGTTCAGCGCTACCAAAAGTTATTTGTCGACCATGGCTGGTTTAGCGGTTGACAGCGGATTGATAAAATCAGTAACCGATAAAGTGGGCGCTTATGTCTGGGATGGTTCATTTGATGGAGCTCATAACTCAAAAGTTACCTGGGAGCATTTACTCAATCAGTCCTCCGACTGGTCAGGCACTTTATTTGGCCTGCATGACTGGGCCGATCGTCCGCCCAAGACCGGGGGTATTGATGACTGGAAAAACAGGATACTCAATGAACCCGGCACCGTGTACGAATACAATGATGTACGGGTGAACCTGCTGGCTTACTCCTTATTGCAGGTCTGGCGAAAACCCCTGCCCATACTGCTGAAAGAAAAGATCATGGATCCCATTGGCGCCTCTACCACATGGAGATGGTATGGCTATGATCACTCCTATGTAAATATGGATGGACTGATGATGCAGTCCGTAAGTGGCGGTGGCCATCATGGCGGTGGCATTTTTATCAATACTTATGATCAGGCCCGCTTTGGATTGTTATTTCTTCGCAAGGGTAAATGGAAAAAACAGCAACTCATTTCCGAAAAATGGGTGAATGCTGCTCACCAGTCTTCCCCGGCCGAGAAAAAATATGGGTATATGTGGTGGATCAATGCCACGCAGAGCTGGAAGGAGGTTTCACCCACAGTATTTTATGCCGTGGGTTTTGGCGGCAATTATATCATCATTGACCAGGAGCATGACCTGATGCTGGTGACCCGCTGGATCGATGATGCAAAAGTGGGAGAAGTGTTTTCATTGATCAGTAAATCGGTTACCGGAAAATAATTTATTAATGAAGAGAATA
>CAZLRY010000648.1:0-1764 GCA_964561675.1 uncultured Chitinophaga sp. | reverse complement strand
TCACTAAAGAAAAAAGCATGTGGGATAAACTATTCCTGGGAAGCCATACGGAAGACATGTCACAGGCACTCACCCTGCCCCTGCTCAGTATTAAAAAACCGGTGTAAGATCAGCGGCAAAGCCGATGAATCATTGCGCCGTATCTGGGATGCTGTGCAGCAAGTCCGGCTGAATCAGCCATTTCAAAATCTGCAAAATCAAAGCCAGGAGAAACAGTGCAACCTACAAATGAATAGGCTGTTCCGGGAGCAGGTTCACTGGCAAACCAGCAATTGGCAGGCACCACGAACTGATACAATTCCCCATTGGCTATATCCGGGCCAAGCCGGACTGTTTTTATCTCCGCTTCAGGTGTTATTATATGGACCAGCAGTGTCTGTCCTTCATAAAAATGCCAGCACTCATCACTTCTTATCCGGTGGAAGGCCGAGAAATTGCCCTGCTCCAATAAAAAAAAGATAGCCGTTGAAAATGGCCGGGATCCGGAAAAGCCTTCCGGAAGCACCGATAACGGAATACTCCCGGAAGATTTATATGTCTGTAGAAAATAGCCTCCTTCCGGATGGGGCTGCATCCGGTAATGACTGATCAGTTGCTTCACCCTATCCTGCATCAGAATGCTTTTTTAGGTGCCTGCTCGCCTCCCGCTCCAATAACGGAACTGCCATAGACTTTAATGGTGGATTTAATAAAATCCTTTTCATCCGCTTTATAAATATTCTCTACATATTGCTGCGGATTGCGGTCAATAAAAGGAAACCAGGTGCTGTGTATCTGGATCATGATCCGGTGTCCTTTTTTAAACGTATGCAGTATATCCTGTAAAGGCACATTTACATCGGTCACTTTTCCCGGGACAAACGGTTCCGGTTTTTCAAAACTGTTACGGAACCGGCCACGGAATACTTCACTCCGTACCAACTGCTGATAACCACCCATCACCACATTCTTTGGATTATGCGGGTAATTGGGATGATTGTCGGGATACACATCGATCAGCTTCACGACAAAATCGGCATCGGTCGTGGATAAAGCCACTTTGAGCTTTGCCAGTATCTCCCCTGCCAGGGTTACTTCATCGGTTAAAACATCCGTTTCGAAAGTCAATACATCCGTTCTGCGGGAGGCTTCCCGTTGGTCATCACTCATATAATTGCGTGGCGTGAAAGTAAGTCCCTCCGTTTGTGAAGTATAGGGTACCGGTTTAGCCGGGTCACTGGTATATTCAAAACTGAGTTTCGCATTTCCGGGCTGGTTAATGAGCAATTTCCCATTTTCCCCAAAACTGAGTTTTACCGGGGGAATATCAGCCGGCGGCCATACATCAAACTTCTGCCATTCCTTTTTACCGGTATTGAACATATAGGCTTCGGGAAGCGACATCTCGCCCTCAGCTTTCAGGTGAAAATTAAAAAAATTACGCTCGATCTCTTTCTGGAAAAAAGTAGAGATACTGTCGCCAAAATAAATATGGTTATGGGTACTCTTTCCGTTTTCACGTGCCCAGTCACCATGTCCCCACGGCCCCATTACAATACTGTTCTTTGCACCGGGCGTGCTCTTTTCAATGGTCTTGTAAATATTCAGCGGGCCATAGAGATCCTCTGCATCAAACCAGCCACCCACTGTAAGTACAGCCGGCTTTGTATTTTTCAGGTGAGGCAGGATACTTCGTTTTTGCCAGAATGTATCATAGTTCGGATGATCCACGATCTGGTTCCAGAAAAAATTATCATGGTGATACTTCTCGGTAACATTTTTAAG
>CAZLRY010000647.1:0-1768 GCA_964561675.1 uncultured Chitinophaga sp. | reverse complement strand
TCCGCGCCAGTATCAAGTGGAACCGGAGGAAGGTCACCAGTACTTTATCCCTCGACATCCAGAATGTCAGCAACCGGCAGAATGTATTCGCCCAGGGCTGGGATGCCGAAAAAAACAAGATCGTCACGTATTACCAGATGGGATTACTCCCCATCCTCAATTATAAAATTGAATTCTAATCATTATCATTCTTCGTTAAAAACAACAGTCATGAAAAAAATCAGCTTATCCTTTTTGTTCATCGCCCTTGTGGCCTTCTTTTCTTCCTGCGAAAAAGTAGTCGGCGACGGACCGGTCGTGCAGCAAATTATTCCTGTTTCCGGTTTTTCTAAATTATCTGTGTCGGTTCAGAGTCGTGTGAATTACAGCATCGGGCCGGATTACAGAGTAGAAGTAATGGCCCAGCAGAATATCATTGATATCCTTCGTTTTGAAAAAAGCGGGGAGGAGCTCACGATTAAACTCAAACCCGGTGTATGGATTAAAAAGAATGAAGAGATCATCGTAAACATTACGGCTCCGGATCTGAAAGCAGTCAACCTGAGTGGTTCAGGGAATGTATTGGTCTCCGGTCCGCTTTCCGGCACGAGTCTCGATCTCAAAGTCAGTGGTTCCGGCAACCTGGAAGTTCAGCAGGCCACGCTCACTGACCAGCTCAGCGGCAATGTCAGTGGATCCGGTTCCATCACCGTCTTCACCGGCAATACCCTCAATGAAAACCTGAAGATCAGCGGCAGTGGCAATATCCAGCTCACCGGTGTACAGGCCAGCAAAGCCACTACGGATATCAGTGGTTCAGGAAATATAAAAGTGAAAGTATCACAAACACTCGATGCGCATATTTCTGGCAGCGGGTCAGTGTATTATCTGGGGAGCCCGGTGGTGAGTAGTCATGTGTCGGGATCGGGCGGTGTAAGGCAGCTGTAGGGATACCTCTCCCGTTACGTCGACTTCGATACGTCCCGCAAGTATTATTACTCTTGCCCTGTAATAATACTTTTGCGGGACTACTCCCCGCATATGGCGGGACAGGCAGTCTGACACGATCATTTCGCTTCGAATGATTAAAAGCGGGAAGACCCTAGCCCCGAAGGGGTGACATAATTATAGCACGGAAATGAGAAAAGGCCCACAGAGCCCCGAAGGGGTGACACAATTGTAGAAAGAAAAACAACAAAGAATATCACAACCCCGAAGGGGTTGAACGATTAATAGCCCCGGGTGTCAACCCGGGGTTTGGCGTCCCCATGATTCCTGGAACCCCGTAGGGGTGACATTATTGTAGTAAAAGAAAAGTGAAAACAAATAAATAAGAAACCCCAAGGGGTGGCATTATTATCTTACGCCCTGCATCTATAAACCTCACCCCCTACCCCCTCTCCCTGCCTACCGGACAGGCAGGCTTTAGGAGAGGGGGACGGTGATCCCGTAAACCCCGGGGCCGATATTCTTTGAACCCTTTCAATTTTAAACGACTGTCTGTAGACCGTGGACCGTCGTCTGCGGACCCTCCCCATGATCGAAATCATTGCTCCCCACCCCCTCCCCATACTACCTTAGCAGACAGACCAATGCTCTTCCACATGAAAACAAAACTGCTTGTCCTGCTGGGACTGGTCCTGGCTACGCCTTTATTTGCCCAAAACACCCGCGAGATCATTACTATACGTTATCTCACCAAGGCCCTGATCCGCATGGGAGAACCCGGAATTGCCAAACGACTCAGTGAAGATTACTACAAGAATAAAACGGTAAAATTTACTTTCAT
>CAZLRY010000646.1:0-1776 GCA_964561675.1 uncultured Chitinophaga sp. | reverse complement strand
ATTTATCTTCAACAACCCCTCAAACGCCGCCATCGCCGCCCCCCCTTCCCCGATTTCAAGGTCTTTATAACTCAGTTCAGGCACCAGGGCCGGGAGCACCTGTTTGATGCTGTAAGAGCCATTCATGGCCGGGTGGTAGTACCATTTTTGCTGGAATGGTTCCATCAGGTCGGTAATCCGGCTGATGACTTGTTCGATGAGCTTTTTCAGGCGTGGGTAAAGGGTCTGCAGTTCCCGTAGGCGGGTAATCTCAAAAGCCTTGTTGTACACCAGGATACTTCCCTTGTCGCCCAGGGCAGCTAATAGTTGTTTTATGAAAGCCGGCCGGGGATCCGTTTCCGGTTCGCCCAGGTATTCCAGGTGCTTCAGTCCGGACCGGGGTGTCACCTGTACATGCACCGAAAACTGGAAGGTAATATGTTGAAAGGGGCGGCTCTGCTCATACAGGGGCACGGCCGGAATGAAGGTCTCAAAATCCATAAAGTAAAGCGGCCATGTCAACTGTTTCAACCAGCCCCGGATATTGTCCGGCTCCGTATGCGCCCGGTTCTCCTGCCAGCACAGCACCTGTAGCTGTTGCGCGGCCGTCAGGCTGTAGCCGACCGGAAGCTGGTGAAACTCAATAATGCCCTGTGCGTACAGCTCAAATTTCTTTGTCGCCCGCATATTGCTCAGACTGAAAACCGATACATCCGGGATATGGCTCCAGCAATAGTCCATAAACTCGCAGGGATAGGGGTCGGAGCAGTGCGTCCCGATCTCGATATTGGGCTCCCTCCGGGAGCGTAAAAGGGTTTTAAAGGCATCCACCTTCGCGGGAATCTCCTCCTGCAAGGCCAGGATCTCATTTTTTACAGATTGAATGGTAAAAAGCTGATCCAGGTCCAGTTCCCCTTCCCTCGTATACGCGTTATTGATATGGATGATACTGAAATCCTGCAGTTCCACCCCGGCTCCCTGAATCACATAATACTGTACCGCCGCATCCTGAACCTGGTAGTCCTTTATTTCCGTACTGCTCTTTACTTCATAGCCATACCAGCGCCCCCTTTTCTTCACCAGGATATCCAGGGCTGCCATGACACCGTTATATACAAAAGCCGCTTCATAGATCACCGGTTCGCCACTGGACACCCATTCCCCTGTCATTCGAAAAGCCTCGTCAAAATGCCTATAATCGCTTGGGGTCGCATCCTTGCCCCCCGGAAATATCTCACGGGCGAGCAGGCCTACATCAGTTCCTTTTTCGAATATTAATTGCTGGCTTTCAGAGATTTCAGCTCGCAGCTCAGGCCGTTTTTTGTACAGCCAGAGGCGTTTAGGGCATTGGGTGCCCATCAAGTAAGTGGACTTAGAAAGTATAGGACGGGACACAGTTAGCCGGTTCGGTGGTGGAATAAAGATTAGTGCAATTTACTTAAAAGTGGGGAGGGTGGGCATACCAAGAAAGGGGTATTGGTGGAGTGAGAATTATTTTGTATTCCATTTCGCTTCTAATTCACTCCAGCCCATTTCTTCCCTGCCAAATTAAATGACCAGAACGTGTAGTAAAAATGGTATTTGTATAATTCCTGCGGAAAATTTCTGTGTTTTTGTATATTAAAAGGGCTGCATAGCTATGATCGTATACCTTGTTTTAAATGTGCTGGTATACAGTTGTGTAGGCATGTTTAGTTAAAAATGTAACTCCTTGAAAATATTCATGACTATCTAAAAAGTCTGAAGGCTTTTTCTTTTTTAAAAGCAGTTCCAAATTGAATCTGCTCATGTCCAATT
>CAZLRY010000645.1:0-1776 GCA_964561675.1 uncultured Chitinophaga sp. | reverse complement strand
GATACTGTTTACAGGCAGCACAAAGGAATCATACACCTGGCATTTGCTGCTGATTCAATAGCAGAAGTGGAAAAAAAGGCCGCTGAGTTACAGGAAGATGGATTTCCCATTCTGAAAGGCCCCCGGTTGACCGGTGATGGTTACTATGAATTTGAAACACTTGATCCGGACAGTAACAGGATCGAAGTTACTTTTAGAACACTTGAATTCTGAATTTTTCAGAAGTGTCGTATAGGCAAGATGAACAGTAGTAAAATATATCGTTATAATTAGTTAAGCTTTAAGAAATGAAAATTCATAGTACGGATTACACGGATACTTTTATATTGATAGCCGATGATTGTCCGGCACCAGCCGGTGAAATTCCTCCCCGGAAAGGGGACGCGGTAACTGTGGCTGGTCTGCAGTTTGAAATGATCAGTAAAAACCCATATAAGTTCACCTCAGATGAAGTGCTCTTTCATGTTTTTGCTGTCCGGAATGATCTGACTAAAACAGAACTTAAAGAAGCCAGACTGGCTTTTTTCTCCAAAGGTCAGCCTTGTTTCAGGGCTTCACCTTTAACAAAAAGATACGGTTGGGGGATACATTATGATATGAAGGGGAAAATGGCGCTTTATAGCTGTGATTCTCGTGAGTATAGAAGTTTTTCACTGGATAAATCAATGAAAATTTTAAAAGCAATGAAATCGGCTAAATAAGTCATTTATGCGGGGATGTGTATTCTGCAACGCTTAACGCTCTTTTTACTCAATAAACGCCTTACTCCACTTCGGTGTATAATAGGTCCGGAGTGAATCCAGCATTTTTGAGGTATCGGCCGTACTGGCCTGGAGGAGAAAGAAGAGTTTGAAATTGATGGAATCGGCGGTTTCCATTTTCACATCTGTTGGCAATGACTTTAATTTCTGATAACGGGTCAGGGCCCTTTGACGGCCGGCCGTTTCCACCACAAATTTATACATGCCGGATGGCGTTGCCGGAACTGATGTTTGTGCAACCGGGTTTGGATTGCTGCTGTCGGTTGTGGCAACCGGAGTGGTGGAGGGTTCTGTTTTTATTTCAGGCTCCGGAACCGGTTCTGTTTTTTTCACGATTTCAGGACTACTGGTTTCCGTACTATTGTTCTTATAGATCGTATACCCGCCCCAGATCGCTAACCCGATTCCGGCAATGACAAGGACAAAAGCAACCGGCTTTTTCCATTGTACCGGATTCCGCCGGCTATTTAATAAGTCCTTGTAATCATTCTCGCCCATTTGTGAACTGTGGTCGGCCATGGGCTGGAAATTCTCCTGGTCTTTTAAAACTTCAGGTTGAAGCACACCGGCTGTAAAATCAAGTCCGCCCGATTGGGTTTTGGTCAGCTGTCCGATGCCATCCAGGACAAATGGCTTTCCAATATTCAAAAACTGCTGCCCCAGCCATAGATGAGAATCCAGATCAGCAGCGGCCAGTGCTTTCATTTTACCCGACTTGGCAGCGATATATTCGGTCAGAGCGGTATTTTCTTTAATTGTGCTGTTATATTCAAAACGAATTCCTTCAATGGGTTCTGGTTTACTGTTCTTATCTGCTTCAGGATCAATGATTACCGATGGGTCGAGGTGAAAAGTGCCGATGCCGGGAAGGTCCAGCTTTTTATGGGAATACAGATACTGGGCGAGAAGCAGCGCTAATTTCAATGTGTTGGATTTTTACAGATACAATATAGATATTTTATGGGACTAAGGCAAGTACATTAGCCCCTTATGCTTTAATTTTGTATGAATTATG
>CAZLRY010000644.1:0-1778 GCA_964561675.1 uncultured Chitinophaga sp. | reverse complement strand
ACCAACTCCCTTGAATTGTCGTATCAGAAGACCTTTAAAAACAAAGATAATTTCATCGCGTCCGCCTATTATAAGAATACAAACGATCTGATCACCCGCTACCAGGATAAAGAGACCAATACCAGTGGCAAGGAAGTACTGATTAATACCTATATCAATGCCAGCAGCAGTTATGTTACCGGACTTGAGCTGGTATCCAGAAACAAACTGGTAAAATGGTGGGATCTCACGACGAACTTAAGTCTGTTTACTTCTAAGATTAAACTGAATATCCCCGGTCAGCCGGAACAGGATCCTTTTGCCAGCTGGTTTATTAAGCTGAACAATACCTTCAAACTGCCTAAGAATTTCAGTATCCAGCTCTCCGGTGAGTTCAACTCCAAGACCATCCTGCCTCCGGGCGGAAGTGGTGGCGGTGGTGGTGGCCGTGGTGGTGGTATGTTTGGTGGCGGTGGCGGAATGTTTGGCCAGGCCAGTGCCTCCCAGGGCTTTGTAAAAGCCAACTATTATGTGGATGGCGGTCTCCGTTATGAATTCCTGAAAAACAGGCAGGCTTCGCTTTCCTTAAATGTGAATGATATCTTCCGGACCCGCCGGCAGAATATCTTCTCCCAATCCGCCTATTTCACCCAGGAAGTGTTCCGTCGCCGCGACCCGCAATTGCTGCGTCTGAACTTCAACTGGCGTTTTGGAAAATTCGATCCGAACCTGTTCAAACGGAAAAACAACAAGAACCAGGAAAGCGGTACAGAAGGCATGAATATGGGCTGATCCGGATAATCATCTGATAAGTGCTTAAGGTTTTGCATATTTGCAAAACCTTTTTTTTGTACCATAACCCAAGGATTTGAAACGACTGTTCTTCACCGTCACCAATGACCTGACCTATGATCAGCGGATGCACCGCATCTGCGGGTCGTTGTCGGCTGCGGGATATGATGTAACGCTTATTGGTCGTAAACGGAAAAGCTCACTCCCCTTGCAGGAAAAAAAATTCCGTCAGCACCGGATTCCCTGCTGGTTTGACAAGGGTAAACGTTTCTATCTCGAGTACAATATCCGGTTATTCTTTTACCTGCTCCGAAAAAGAATGGATGCGGTTTGTGCCATCGATCTCGATACGATCCTGCCCTGTCTTTATATATCGAAGCTGAAAAAAATCCCACGGGTTTATGATGCCCATGAACTGTTTACTGAGTTGAAGGAAGTGATCAGCCGGCCCTATGTGCATCAGTTTTGGTTGGGGGTTGAACAAAAAGCAGTACCCAAATTCAAATGGGGTTATACGGTCAGCGAGAGTATTGCGGAGGAGTTTCATCGCCGGTACAACGTGGAGTACCGGGCCATCCGGAATGTGCCCGTTTTACAAATGGATGTCAGCCCTGTAGCCACCGAAAAGACCATTGTATATGTAGGTGCTGTTAACGAAGCCCGTGGATTTGAATACCTCATCCCGGCCATGCAGTGGATCAATGCAAAATTGCTGATCTGCGGAGATGGCAATTTTATGGGAAAGCTGAAAGTGTTGATCAGCGAATTCAATCTGGAGAATAAAGTAGAACTGTTTGGAATGCTGGCGCCTGAGAGACTCCGGGAAATGGCTAAAACCACTTATATCGGAGTGGCTGTTCCGGAAAAAGAAGGATTGAACCAGTACCTGGCACTTCCCAATAAGTTTTTCGATTATATCCATGCCGGTCTACCCCAGGTTACCGTCGACTATCCGGAATACCGGAAACTGAATAAAAAATGGGAAGTGGCGGTACTGATCAGCGACC
>CAZLRY010000643.1:0-1781 GCA_964561675.1 uncultured Chitinophaga sp. | reverse complement strand
TGAAACATTGGTACCAAAATACACCGTTCTGAATCCGGCTTTCTTAAAGAAATAATGGGCGGTCAGTAAAGGAATTTCATGGTATTCTCCGGCCGGAGCAAATAAAAGGATACGCGGACCTGCCAGTTCCATTTTATCAAGACCGTCGATAGCGACCAGTAATTTTTTCCGGATAATATGACTGGCAAAATGTTCCTGGGCCGGAATGGCATTGTTGGTGAGCCAGAGTAATCCGATCCGGTGCAGATAAGGATAAAAAATCCGTTGCACACAATGCTCAATTCCATTGCGCAATACCACGGCGTGTATTATTTTTTCGAATTTATCTTTATTAAAATCAAGACTGGCTTCAATGAGTTGATGGATAAATCCTTCGTCAGGGTTATCAGTAGCATAGGCTTTTTCCAGCCGTTCTTCCCGTTCAGCCGCACTCATGGCAGCGATCGTGGATATTTTGAAGCCATTATGGTATAAATAGGAAATCCGCAGCCATTCTTTCAGGTCTTCATTGCTGTACACCCGGTGCTGTCCGCCCGGCCGGTCGGAGATCCCCAATTGGTAGCGTTGTTCCCAGGCCCGGAGGGTATGGGCCTTGATCCCGCAAAGGTGCTCGATGTCACGAATAGAAAACTGCTGCATATAAACAAGCCTAAATTATCATTATTTCCACTGAAAACGGCTCAGAATTCACAAAACTTTGAACAATCTATATTTCTGAAAGGCAAATATTTAAGATATTTTTGTCAGCTATAAACCAAGGTTCATGCCCATCCAACACATTTTTATTGTTTATCTGGTCAGTACGCTGATTGTTTTCCTGCCTTCCTTCGGACTGGCCCCGCTCTTCGTAAAAGCCGGGGTGCCTGCCTGGAAAGCCTATGTGCCGTTTTACAATACCTGGGTGATGCAGGGGCTTTGCCACCGGCCGAAGCATTGGGTGTTCTGGCAGTTTATACCGGTAATCGGCTGGTTTATCAGTCCGGGTATCTTTATCGAGTTTGCCAAAGTGTTCGGGCAGTTTTCATTGCGTTCTCATACTGCAGCGGCTTTGTTTGCTCCATTCTATTTCCCGTACTTGTCCATGAAAGTACAACCGGCCTATGTGGGTCCGGATGCGGTAAAGAATTATAAAAAAGCCAATTGGAGAGAATGGGTGGATGCGGGCATTTTTGCAGTAGTAGCCGCTACCCTGATCCGCACATTTATTTTTGAAGCCTATACCATTCCTTCCGGCTCCATGGAGAAGTCATTACTGATCAATGATTTTTTGTTTGTCAGTAAATTCAGTTACGGACCGCGTATACCAAATACACCTTTATCTGTTCCGTTTGTTCATAACTACCTGCCTTTTGGATCCAGCCGCAAGTCCTATACCGAGCTGGTGAAGGTTCCGTATATCCGTTGGTTTGCCACCCCGGTCAAAAGAGGGGATGCGGTGGTGTTTAACTTTCCGGCAGGCGATACGGTTATTCATAAGGTCGGCTATGAATCCGCTCAGCCCTATTATGATTTTGTGCGATCAATGGGACGAGATGCGGTGTGGCAGGATCCTGAACTGAATCCGATTGTTTCCCACCCGGCTGATAAAACGGATAATTATATTAAGCGATGTGTGGCCGTTGCCGGTGATACCTTACAAATAATTAATGGCGATGTTTATATCAACAGCCAGCGTCAGGAAGCCCCGGAATATTCAGGGCGGCAATACCTGGTACAGATGAAACCCAACCGTTCCCTGGATAAGGATGGCCTGGAGGAAATGGGTATTGCGATTTATGAAA
>CAZLRY010000642.1:0-1785 GCA_964561675.1 uncultured Chitinophaga sp. | reverse complement strand
ACTGACGGTTCACGCCGCTTTCCCAGCGAATACCGCCATAGGCACTGGTCATATTGGCCACCGGTGCCCCGGCCCAGGCGGCTTTAAACATATTGGTCATGGTAATCAGTTGTGCCACCTGTATACCACCCCAGCTCTGTCCCTGGATACCAATATTCTTTGCATCGATCCACTTCTGTTTAGCCAGGTCCTGCGCCGCACTCACCACATGATTATAACAATCTTTGGCCGGATGGCCGACTGTATACCGGATATCCGGAGAGAAAACCACATAACCGCGACTGACAAAAAAGGAAATATTCAGCCGGCTGCCGGTGGGTGTAGGCGGAATATAACTATGCAGGGTATTGGAATGTGTTTCGTAGAAATAGAGAATCATCGGGTATTTCTTTGTGGGATCGAAATTTTCGGGTTTGTACAAGACCCCTTCTTCCATTTTACCGGTAAAGGCTTTCCATTTGTATATTTCGGCGGTGCCCCAGTTGTAGTCTTTTTGCTGGGGGTTAATATTCGATAATTGTACTGATTTTACCTGTTTTGTACGCTCATCTCCACGCTGAATAATAAAATCACCCATATCATAATATAAGTTAGGTGATGAACGATATGTTTCGGTACTGTAGATAAATCCATCTGCAGTTTTCGCCTTCTGAATAGCAGAAAGCAAATAATTTCCTGAGAAATAAACATAGTCTAATGGTTGATATGACCCCAGTTCTCCAATAAAAATTCCGGCAGATTTATCCTTTTCATTAAAAGCACGATAAATCAATTTTTGGCCAGAAATAAAAAAGCGTTCTTCCTGGTCGATTCGCAAGTATCGGTAACTGATATTGTTTTTCCGTCCAGTTTGTGTTATATCAACAGGAGTTGATTTCCCCGTCAAACTCAGGCTCCATGTATCGAATTTATCATAAACATATACGACTGTATCACCTTGAAGCCATCCCATCACCCCATACGGTCCCGGATCATCCGGTGTATCATGCTCCTCAATCCAGAGCGGGAATTTTATCTTTTGGGAAATATTCCGTGCAGACGTTCCATCCCAGGCAAAATAATGCCGGGCCTTGCTGTCATACCACATTATATATTTACCACTTGGTGAAATAAATGAAGGCGCAATCAACCCATCCAGGTCTTTTTTTACTAACTGAAGCGTGCCACTGTTCACATTAATCGCATAAATATCTTTTTTTGTGCGCCCGGCCCACTGGCCTTCCACCCTTTTCCCAAAATCAGTCACGCCCACAAACTGATCCCCATCTCCTTCATTAGTTGGATACACCGTGGGGATTTCTTCTGAACCCAATTGCTTCAGCTCTTTTTTATCCAGGTGATATACCGCCAGATAATTGGTCTGTAAGAATCGTTGCAGGTTGTACAGCTGTTGGGTTTGCAGGTAATCATCTTTATAATGCCAGATATCCAGTCTGGCCAGATCCATGTCCACCAGGCTGGTATCCTTAGGCGGCTGAATAGGGGCAGTGCCAAAGAACAAACGCTTTCCGGTCTTACTGAAACTGATGGTCCCGAACTCACTGATGGTCATGCCCAGTTTCATCCCCACTGCATTTTTATCAGCTAATAGCACAGCACTGTCCATCCCCGATTTATAATACCATATTTTATAGAATTTCTGCAACTCCTTTGGTTTGGCATCCCGTTCAGCCGCATAAGCCACCTGATCGCCGTCTTCCGTAAATGCAAAATTCTTAAAATCATTGCCACCACGACTCAGTACCGTTGACTTCCCCGTCGCTAATTCAACCAACGAAACAGTGG
>CAZLRY010000641.1:0-1790 GCA_964561675.1 uncultured Chitinophaga sp. | reverse complement strand
GCCAGCCATTATAATCTGTATACACTTTCCCGGCCAGCAGTTTTTGATTGAGTGTCGCCGCTCTTCTGTTTACAAGTAAGCCGCCCGGTAATATCCCTGTAGTATGGCAACCCCGGTACATACATTCCTTCATCACCCGCCAGATATTTAGTGCGGCCAGACGGGTTTCCTCTTCTTTTCGCCAGGTGTTTTCATTCTCGAGCACTATATCGGATATGCTCATACCGGTCTTTATGGACCAGTGGAGCAGGTCATCCGCGGTATTTATGGGAAAGGGCAATTGCACGGAAGATCCTGCGGCCTTCTCCTCGCCTTCTTTAATTACAAAACCACCCCCCACTGAATAATAGGTTTCCGCAAAGGCAGTTCCATGTTGCAGTTTTACCAGAACGGTCATGGCATTGGGGTGGAAAGGGAGGGTTTCGGCAAAAAGGAATTCGATATCTTCTGCCGGATTGAATTCCACTTCATGTTTCCCGTTCAGCAATAATTTATGCATCGTGGCAATATCCCGGATCCTGGCATCGATCTGATCCACTGCAAAACTGACCGGATCTTCTCCGCAAAGTCCAAGCTGAACAGCCACATCAGTGCCGTGTCCTTTCCCGGTCTTGGCCAGTGAGCCATATAATAATACCCTGAGTTGAATAACCTCCTGCAGCTGACCTTTTTCCTCAAGGGATTGAACAAAACGCCTGGCGGCCTGCCAGGGTCCGAGGGTGTGTGAGCTGGAAGGGCCAACCCCGATTTTGAAAATATCGAAAACTGAGATCGCTTCGTATGGCAAAATGAAAGATTTGAATCAAAAATACAGTAAAAAAGAACCCCGCCGCTGCAAGCAGGACGGGGTTAGCAGAGCATAAGCAGTAAAGGCTCAGCAATTATTGAACATCTACAAGTTGAATTTCAAAAAATAAGACAGCATCCGGGGGAATCGCTCCTGAACCTGTACATCCATAAGCCAGGGAGGAAGGAAGAATAATACGAATCAGCCCACCTTCCTGGATCAGGGGAACAGCCAGTTGCCAGCCTGGAATAACCTGACCCAACGAAAAACTAATGGGGGTTCCGGTTACAGAATCAAAAACAGTTCCATCCATCAGTTTCCCGGTATAGCGCACAGAAACCGTTGAAGTAAGGGAGGGGGTTTGTCCGGCTCCGGCCGAAATGATCTGATACTGAAACCCACTGCTGTGTTCAGTAACTGTTAACCCGTTCGCTGTAGCATAATTTGTCATGGTAGTCTGCTCACTTTCCACCGATTTTGCGTTACAACTATTGTCTTTCAGACAACCGGTTCCCGGCAGGATTAAAAGGCTAACAAAAACACTAACAATAAAATTCTTCATACTCAACGATTGGTGCAATTCCGGAATAAGACCTACTAAAAGGCTGATTCGCTGCAAATAATTAAAAAAAATCAGTTTTTTTCTTCTTTGTGCAAAAGCTCCCGGTAGCGGAGCTCATTTTGTTCCCAGCGATGCCGGGCTGAAAAAATCACGATAAAGACGATAATGGATAGAGCGGCGACCAGCAGAATGATGATCAGTGAGGAACTTTCCCTTGAAAGCTCCATTAATGCCCTGCTGTACCAACCTGCGAACAGGTTTGCAAAAATGGCGACAACCAGTATCATTGCCAGCGGAAGGCCGGCATACAATTGTCTCAGTATCCGTTTTTTAGCTAACCTGTTTTCAGTCCAGTATTCCAGGAAAGCCTTTTCTTCTGCATTCAACATAATTCATACAAAATTAAAGCATAAGGGGCTAATGTACTTGCCTTAGTCCCAT
>CAZLRY010000640.1:0-1790 GCA_964561675.1 uncultured Chitinophaga sp. | reverse complement strand
AGGCCGGTAAATTCAAACTCGCCGTTTTCATCAGTGGTCAAAGTCCTCATCTGACCACCCGGGTTCTTGCCTCCTTTTACAATAATCCCTCCGATCGGACCACCCGCCTGCCTCGACACAGCGGCTGAAATCACTGCTCCGCCGGGCAATGTACCCCCGATCAGTTCTGCCTCACCATCTCCATCGAGGTCACCTGTTGTTACAGGTATTGTTTTAATATTCGACCGTGGACTCCAGATCTCTTCCTCTGCATTGGCGGCCATCCGTTCATTGGTCTGGTTGGATTTGGTTCTGGTTTTCAGAACAGCATCCGCGTGACCATCACCATCCACATCGGTTACCATTACACTATATTGACGAACCCCGTTATGGGCATTGTTGACTTCCAGGCTTTCCGTAATATCTGATGAACTACCATCAGAAAAAGTGGCGGTAGCTCTTAAAGCGGCGCCTTTGCCAGTTACAATGATACCGGTCAGCCTGTTGGCATTCGGATCTCCTGTTTTATTGGATTTTAACACTTCCACCCTGCGCCGTTGAGTGCCCGCTTCATCAATCGTAAGGGAGGGTGAAGCACCGGAGACGGATGATTTTTTAATGGATGAACTGATATCGGCTGAACTGCCATCACTGAATGTCGCATTGGCCCTTAACGCTTCATACTCCCCATCTCCATCTGTATCTGCTTCTATAATGGTCAGCGTTTTATTCCGGATATTCGACCGGGAGGTACTGATACCGGCTTTCTGTACCGATTCTTCTTCTTTACCACCAGTATTTAAAAACAATTGCAAAGCCCCCGGACTAGTTTCCAACCTGCCCCGCATGTCAGTAGCCAGGGCGTTATACATATCATAACTCTTCTTTGATAAAAATGCGGCGGCTAAAACCACCATGTAATCGCCGTCCGGTACATTGGCAAAAAAGAAATCACCACAGGCGGTGGTGGTTGTTTTCGCCAACACGGCCCCGCTATACGGATCTTTTAAGTATACATCCACGCCGGCCAGTCCATCACAATCCTGGTCTGGCTGGCCGCTGGTTTTAGCCATGGTACCCGCCATCTGACTCTCCGTAAAAGCAGGGTTGTTATGGCCGTTTGTCGTTTGCACAATTTCACCAGCCAGCTCATTACTTGCAAAATAGGGGTTGTTTTGTACATTGGATAACCGGACTGTAGTGGAACAGGTATCACAGGCATTTCCACTGCCTTCCCGGTAAAACGGCTGGTACTGCCGACGACCTGTGGCCATTCCACTGCCCTTGTCTCTTCTGCCGGAAGCCATTCCGCTGCCTGCTTCTCTTGAATAGAGGGTAAGCACCGAACCTATACCCGGACTGGGGTTACTCACCGTCATACCGGTAGAAGCATAAGAGGCAGCTGCAGCACCACCCGGACCACCTGCAAGTTTAGCAACCGTTTTATTCGTTACAATACCGGTTGAACCTTCCGAAGCCCAGCTGATTTTTCCGGAGATAATATTTCTTCCTTGTGCCAATGCCCCACCTGCTGCATGCAATCCGGCATTTACTTTTTCTCCGAATGTGGATCCCTGCGTTTGTTTGGGGGTGGTAACATTCATCGAAATGCGGTTAGGCATTCCTGTTGAAAGATTCCGTTGAAAAGCCGCTGCATCATCGGGACAAGCAAAAGTCATTTCGCTGGTGGTACCATCGGGATTGGTTACACGTTGGGTTACCGGACCACAATTCGATCCGGGCTCCGGCATTTCCACTACATCTGTAATTGTCACTTCTTCAGTTACTATTCCAGCCGAACGACGGCCGGT
>CAZLRY010000639.1:0-1800 GCA_964561675.1 uncultured Chitinophaga sp. | reverse complement strand
TAGCCTGGATCAGGGGCCGTTTCCAGTTTGAGAATACAGACCTGCGCAGCATGCTCCGGCAATTTGCCCGCTGGTATGATGTGGAAGTGGAATACCGGGGCCCGGTGGATCTGTATTTTACAGGACAACTGACCCGCAATGAAGAAGTGAGAAAAGTATTTAAACAACTGGAACTGACCGGCGAAGTGCATTTCCGGATGGAAGGACGAAAAGTAATAGTAACCAGATAAAAACGATGATATGAATACAAAAAACCGATTGCTTTTTCCCGTAGGTATGGATGGATAGGCAACGGCAGATTTGAATAAAAAACCGGATTCTGTTAGAGGCAGAACCCGGCGGATGTTCAGGTCTGCCAATAAACAATTGTGCACTGCTTATTATTCAACCCTGGCCGATGTAAACATCTGGCCTTTAAACAATACAAATTTATGTATTTCACTGCAGTTTGCCGGTCCGGCCTCAGCAGGCCTCCGCTGGCAAGACAAACGATTAAGTTTATGAAACTTACCACTGTATTACTGTTTGCAGCCTGCTTGCAGGTAAGTGCCAATGGCTTTTCTCAACGGGTAACTATCAAAGAGAATAATGCCACGCTCCGACAGGTGTTTGAGGAAATCCGCAAGCAGACCGGTATACAGTTCTTTTATGCCGTAAACACGATGCAGGTGGCGAAGCCTGTCTCCATTTCCGTCAAAAATGAACCCCTGGAAAAGGTACTGGAACTTTGTTTCCGGGATCAGGAGCTGACCTATACGATTTCGGAGAATACCATCATCGTAAAACGGAGAACAGCTACCCCGGATGTCAATGATCCGCCGGTTGTTATGCCGGAACCGGTGAATACCGTGATCAAAGGACAGGTAACGGATGACAAGGGCCAGCCGATGAATGGCGTTTCGGTCACAGTGAAAGGAAGTACCTCCGGTACGGTTACCGACGCCAATGGTAATTACAGTATCTCCGTGCCGGAAGATGCAGTGCTTGTTTTCTCCTATGTGGGCTTTACAAATGTTGAAATAAAACCCGGCAGCCGTACTACACTTGATGTATCACTGAAACCCAAAGAGCGTTCCCTCGATGAGATCGTGGTAGTGGGTTATGGTACGCAGAAGAAAAGGGATCTTACAGGGTCTGTTTCATCCATCAAAGGAAGCGAAGTAGCCGATATGCCTTCCACCAACCCGATCGCCTCTTTACAGGGTAAAGTACCGGGTCTTACCATTTCCAATTCAGGAAGGGCCGGTTCCAGTCCGGTGGTTCGTATCCGTGGGGTGAACAGTACCAACAGTGCCAGTCCGGTTTATGTGGTGGATGGGGTGCTGCACGATAATATTGACTTCCTTAACCCGGCTGATATAGAAACCATCGATATCCTCCGTGATCCTTCTTCCATTGCCATCTATGGGTTAAGGGGTGCCAACGGGGTGATTGCGATTACTTCTAAGAAAGCGGCCCGCGGACAAACCCGGATCAATCTGCAAAATACCACAGGGGTGCAGGTGGTACAGGATAAGATTAAAATCACCGATGCGGAAGGATTTAAAAAATTATACAATGCCCAGCTGGCCAATCTGAATGCCACTGCATTTGATTATACCAATTATACGGCCAATACCAACTGGCAGGACCTGGTGCTGCAAAAAGCCATGATCTCTTCCACCAACCTGAGCATCAGTAATACCGGGGAGAAATCCACCACGTATATGAATATTGGTTATACCGACCAGGAAGGTGTGTTGAAATATGACCGTTATAAAAGATACCTGGTTCGTCTGAATGAAGAGATCCGGTTTAATA
>CAZLRY010000638.1:0-1803 GCA_964561675.1 uncultured Chitinophaga sp. | reverse complement strand
ACTGACCGGATGCGGGGGTTGATGGTGAAGGTAAACTATTTTAGGCAAGTAAGAGCGGCAAACCACGGCTGTCCTGTTTAAGC
Organism: uncultured Chitinophaga sp.; assembly: GCA_964561675.1. GTDB lineage: Bacteria > Bacteroidota > Bacteroidia > Chitinophagales > Chitinophagaceae > JJ008. The sequence continues at coordinate 1,720 of CAZLRY010000638.1, read as the reverse complement.
ACCTGCCGATGCGGCTCAAACCCAATCTCACCCCTATCGGAAAATACGCAGTCCTTTCATTATCCCATTCATAATGAGGCGCTAAACCTTGCAGAATCAATAGGAATGAACACTATTCACCTGAAAAAGCAAACAGTTATACAATCAATACGACTTGTTGCTATTAACACGAAATCCACAGTACTGACTGAGTTGATCTCAATATTATTGTTTTAAAAATTTTAACCCGAAACCGGCATTTCCCTGCTGCCTGATGAAATAAATACCAGCCGGTAAAGGCCCCGTTTGGATTTCGATCAGTTGAGAACCTGCTACCAGGTTGACTGTAACCTGTTTCAGCAATACACCTCCCTGATTATACAACATAAAAGTTTGTGCACCAGTTTGAGACGTGTTGAAATTCAGGTATACCGAAGTTCCATATACCGGGTTTGGAAATACGCTGACTTGCTGCAAAGAATTAAAATCCCTGGAGATCATCAACACCGGGGTATAATTGATTTTACCATCGATGTCCACCTGACGCAGGCGGTACCATGACTTTCCGGATAATGGCAGCTGATCAATAAACTGATATTGTTGCTCCTGACTGATTGTCCCATACCCGGGTACCTGACCGATCTCCATAAAATGTAATCCGTCAGGCGCACGTTCAATCGCAAAATATTGATTATTTGTTTCTGAACTGGTTACCCAATGTAGCCTTACATCATTAGCCGATGGCGTCACGTAAAACCGGATTAATCTGACTGAGAGAGGTGCGCTGATATTGGCCAGTGTAAACCGATTCATGATATCGATCCCTCCCAATGAAAGTATATTGGCTGCCTGAGCGATGCCATCTTCGCCCATATTGGTCCATTGAACGCCCCCGTTGGCACTGGAAAACATGGCCAGGTTTGGCTCAGCGATACCGGCCAGTTCATTATCGAAATAGTAAAAATCAACCAGGGCATTCAATGCACTGTTGTTGGTGGGGGTAACGGTAAAATAGCGGTAAATAGAAGCCCCGGATTGTTGCTGGTGTCCACGGCGAATGATGGTACTGCCCATATCAGAGGCAGTGGTGATGCTAAAACCCAGGTTTCCCGGATTTACGCCAGCGGGGGCATTCAGCGTTTGTGTGGATTGGATATATCCGCCGGTACGACCTGTAATCCGCTTTGTACTCGTCTCACCGCTGAGTACACCGGTTGATCCGAGATCGATAGTATACCCATTCAGGAATAAACTATCACCGTTGGTAAACAGCAGTATATTACTTAAACTGATATTCCTGCCCAGTTGAAGTCCGTTTGCTGATTTATTCAGTGTAAGATTATAAAAACCGGTAGCCGCAGTACCATTGATAAAGGAACCGGCCGTTATACCTGAACCGGAAAAAATCACTTCACCGGCACCAGGCAAAAATGTCCCATTATTGGTAAGTCCGGCATCTTTAAGTACCAGTTTTACATTTCCCTTTGCTACGATATGCGCCCCATTGTTATTCAGTAAAACCTGACCGGACAGCATGCCGGAATAGATAAGCAGGATGAAAACGGGTATAGATTTATGAGTCAGCATAGGATTTGCATTTGGATGGTAATTGAATAGTACGGGAGCGTTCCTTTTATTTTGTAAAAGTACCCCGGCTGCCATACCCATCAATCTGAATATGGAAATCCAAAAAAAGGACACCTGCATCATCATTATAAGTGTCCCCGGAGGTAGAGGAGTT
>CAZLRY010000637.1:0-1803 GCA_964561675.1 uncultured Chitinophaga sp. | reverse complement strand
GCCCACCCGCACGATAATATGGAAATCATTTCTATTCCGACCAGTGGCGACCTCGAACACCAGGATAATATGGGCAACAAACAGGTGATTCGCCAGGGCGATGTACAGGTAATGAGTGCGGGTACTGGTATTCAGCACTCGGAAAAAAACAAGAACAAGGATAAGACCGTTGAATTTTTCCAGATCTGGGTATTTCCCAATCAGCGGAATGTAACTCCCCGGTATGATCAGCAACGTTTTACCGATGCGGACAAGCATAATAAACTGCTCACCGTGGTCTCTCCCATCGGCACCACCGACGGCAAAGTCCATATTCACCAGGATGCCTGGTTCAGTCTGGGTAAACTGGACAACGATTTTTCAACGGAATACAAACTGTTTAAAAAAAACAATGGTGTTTATGCTTTCGTCATTGAAGGCAATGTCACGATCAACGGCATTTCCCTCAACCGCCGCGATGGCCTCGGAATCACGGAAGCGGAGGTATTGTCCATCAAAGCCGATTCGGATGCGGAAGTGTTGCTGATGGAAGTGCCGATGGGGTGATACGTTAACGGGTTGAAAAGTTAACAGGTTTACATGGCAACAGCCCCTCCATCTTAGGATGGGCTGTTGACTCCCGACTCCCGACTACTAACTCCCGACTACTAACTACTAACTGAAATAAAAAGTTTCTATATAAATAATATTAAACATGAACACCAAAAATATCGAACATATCCTAACTCCTCCCCCACCACACATGGTTGGCGATGGATTCCGCGTGCATTCATTCTTTCCGGGTGGAAGATTGATTGATAAAAAAAGGATGAGCCCCTTTTTCTTAATGGACTATGGGGCAAAAATTGAATTCACCCCCTCTGCAGAACCTCGAGGTGTGGGTGTACATCCGCATGCCGGATTTGAAACCGTAACTATTGCATACCATGGAAAGATCGCCCATCACGACAGTGCCGGTAACAGCGGGATTATCGGTGAAGGCGATGTACAATGGATGACAGCCGGATCGGGTCTTTTACATAAAGAATATCACGAGACGGAATACAGTAAAACCGGCGGTCCTTTCCAGATGGTACAGCTTTGGGTAAACCTGCCGGCAAAGGATAAAAAAACCACCCCGAAATACCAGGAGCTTACAAACCAAAAAATGGGACGGCATCTCCTGGCCGATGGGAAAAGTTATATAGAAGTCATTGCCGGTTCATACGAAAACACCAAGGGTCCGGCATTTACCTTCACCCCGATGGAAGTGTATAATGCACGGTTACAGGCGGGTGGCAAGGCTACATTGACATTACCCACGAATTATAACACCGGTATCCTGGTCATACAAGGTTCAGCCCATATTAACGGACAGCAGGTAGCAGCAGACCATTTTGTGTTGTTTAAAAACGATGGAGAAGAAATTACACTTGAAGCGAATGAGGACAGTATCCTGTTGGTATTATCCGGCGACCCGATAGATGAACCCATCGCCGCTTATGGTCCCTTCCTGATGAACACCTGGCCGGAAGTAGAACAGGCGATACAGGATGTGAATGCTGGAAAGTTTGGATATTTAGAAGATTAGTGGAATATTGTTTTCTTAGAATATTTAACAGTCAGTAGTCGGGAGTCGGGAGTAATACAATTAACCTGTTTTGCTTTCTATGAAAGCAACCAGGTTCTTCCTGGCTTTTTTCTGAATCGCCCTTTTCATCCAGCCCATCCAGCCAAAAAGCTGCCCCTTCCAGCCGAGAGCCTGTGCTGCCCATTTGCTGAGCGGGAAAGCATCACTGTGTTCTATGATCTTTCCGTCTCTGA
>CAZLRY010000636.1:0-1809 GCA_964561675.1 uncultured Chitinophaga sp. | reverse complement strand
CCACCTGAATCGCGACGTTTACAGTAGGGATACCAATTTCGCCACCCGGGTCAGTCAAGCTTATATTTTTTGATAAAAAGTAATAGTCTCTCCCTGGACAGGTTCTTCAATTTTCGTTCTAAAATAACCGCTTCGGAACGACTTTGTTTTTCAATAGTTAAGACTAACTGCCAAGGCAAATAAGGGCTGGTTGCGGTCTCAGTCCCAGCATTGTGTCTTTCAATCCTTTTTTGAAAATCTTGTGTTTGACCTATATAGTATCGGTCAAAAGAGGGAGAATATAAAATATAGACGACCATCATAAATAGAAAAAGGCTTTGAAAAATCAAAGCCTTTTTAGTGCCCGGGACTGGATTCGAACCAGCACATCCTTTCGAACGCCGCCACCTGAAGACGGTGCGTCTACCAATTTCGCCACCCGGGCAGCCGTTTTGCTTTATGAAACCTGGTTTTCAGTCATTTAAGTCTTAAAACCGGGGCTTCAACCGGCCTTGGGGGTGCAAATATAAGAAATGAACAAATTCAACGATTCATTATTTGAAAACTGTTGGAATATTCTTTGGATAACAACCAGATGCATTTGCTTACCGGTTTACCGCAATAGGGTGATCGTTCCTTTACACTCGCCGGAAGGGCCACCCCAGATGCTCAGCCTGGCCAGGTAAACATAGACCCCGCTGGCAGCAGGTTTCTTTTTCCTGTCCCTGCCGTCCCAGGGTTTCCTGAAGTCGTCGCTTTCAAACACCAGTTCTCCCCAACGGTTGTATATTTTTAAGCTAAAGCTATCTGTTTTTTCATGATTCAGTATCTGGGGTTCTATACTGAAAAGGTCAACGAGCTTATCATCATTCGGCGTAAATACTTTTTGAATGCTATCACAAAGAATAGCCGGAAATGATTGTCCACTCGCCGCCATGCCCAGCAAAATGGCCGAAATAAACAGGATTGATTTCATAAAGGAGGGCTTATACACTTACATTAAAATCACGTAACGCATCATTCAAACTGGTCTTCAGATCCGTACTCGGTTTACGCTGGCCAATGATCAGGGCACAGCCCACACCATATTCACCGGCCGGGAATTTTTTGGTATAGGATCCCGGGATCACCACACTGCGGGCAGGTACACGGCCCCGCATTTCAAAAGCCACCGGTCCGCTCACATCAATGATCTTGGTAGACTGGGTCAGTACCACATTGGCACCGAGCACCGCTTCTTTTTCCACGATCACGCCTTCCACCACAATACACCGGCTGCCGATAAAACAACCATCTTCAATGATCACCGGAGAAGCCTGTAAGGGCTCCAGCACGCCCCCGATACCCACGCCACCACTCAGGTGCACCCCCTTGCCGATCTGGGCACAACTGCCTACGGTAGCCCAGGTGTCCACCATAGTACCCTCGTCTACATAAGCCCCGATATTGACATAGGAAGGCATCAATACCACGTTTTTTGCCAGGTAAGCTCCATAGCGCGCAACAGCATGAGGGACAGCTCTTACGCCAAGTTCTTTATAATTTTTCTTTAAGAGCATTTTGTCGTAAAATTCAAATGGAGCCACATCCCAGGTCTGCATTTGCTGAATGCCGAAATACATCAGGATGGCCTGTTTAACCCATTCATTTACTTCCCAGCTATATTCCCCGGGAGAAGCAACCCGGAGTCTGCCTTTGTCCACTTCTTCGATCACGGCTCTTACCGCATCACTGTACTTACTGTCTTTTAATAACTCACGGTTGGCCCATGCTTCGAGAATCAGTTCTTTCATTGTGACGGTTTATTTGTGCGAAAATAGAGAGAAATGG
>CAZLRY010000635.1:0-1810 GCA_964561675.1 uncultured Chitinophaga sp. | reverse complement strand
CTTCCGGATTTGATGTCCCGCCGCCGTCAGCCGGTTATGAGAGGTCAGGTAGTGCAATACTTTATGTTCCAGCCAGTGGTGCAGAGGCACGAGGATGGCCGCCAGGGCGATCATAAAGGCCAGGTCCTTCCAGGGTTCCCCCTGGGTCTGGGCATAGATCTGTTTCTTAAAGATCAGGAAAATAAATTCGAAGAACATGAGGAAGACAAAGAAACCGACTGCCCGGATCACCCCGGCGGAGACTTTGAACATACCCAGGATGACCAGTGAAACAAAAAGACTGATGATGCCGATCACAATCGCCAGGTACTGGATATTATTCCGCTGTCTCTTTTTCTCTTCCGCTGCTTTCTGTGCCTCCAATCGTGCTTTTTCATCACGCAGATTTTCGTCTTCCGCCCTCATTTGGGACATTTCTTTATCCTGTCTGAGTGTTTCAATACTATCCTTAAACTGGTAATAAAGTGCATTGTATTTTCCTGATTCCTGTAAATTGCCGGTTTTACGATAAAGTGTATCGAGGTATTTTGCGGCTTTCTCCACGTTCTCCAACCATCCGTTTTTCTCACTTACTTCTTTTACCTTGAGGTATTGTTCGATGGCCATTTTATAGTTTCCTGACTTATTGTAATAGGAAGCCAGCTGGGCCATAAAACCCACTTTATTGTAATCGTTACCACTGTTTTCAAACATCGGGCGTGCCTTTTCCAGTAAAATACCAGCTGAATCATAGCGGCCCAGACCAGTATACACCACTCCATAAGCCTGGTCGATCACCGGGGCCATCCCGAAATTGGTCAGGTATTTTTTCAGCTCGTCGCCTTCTTTTGAATTCAGGTAATTCAGTGCCTTTTGTGGCTCATCAATCCGCAGGTACTGGTTGAGCAGGCTGATATAACCCGGTATTTTGAGCGTGGAGAATTTCAGGGAGTCCGCCATCCGGATTGACCGTTCAAAATAACTGATGGCGATATCATAATTCTTTTTTTTCGCAAAGAGATTGCCCAGATTATTGGTATAAATAACTTTCTGGTAAGGCACATTTTTTTCGTTAATCTGATCCAGTTTTTTATACGCCAGCGTCATATAGTCAATGGATTTGTCATAATCCTCAATGTCTGAATAGAAATCGGAGAGATAGATATAACAGTTTCGCACCAGTGCGGGATTCTTTATTTCCTCCGCCTGCCGCAGGCCATTCAGGTAACTGCGCAGGGCCATTATGTTTTCGTTTTTGGCCTGATATACCTGGCCGAAAATATTATAGGATTCTGCCTGCAGACTATCATTCGGCAGCGTGGCAGTCAGGGAAGAAGCCTGGGTGATATAGCTAAATGCTTTTTCATTATCAGGAATCATCAGGTAAAACAACGCCAGGTGCTGCTGGGCAATACCCGTTTCTTCATTCAGGCGGTTTTGCCGGGCCAGGTCAAGGGCTTTATTGTAAAACCCAAGGGCTTTATCTGAGTACGCTTTCTGGCTCGCCATATAGCTGCTGCGGTCGCCATTGGACAGATAGGCCTTGAACATGTATTTACGATCCCGGGATTCTTCGGCCAGCGTGATCAATTGCGAACCCACCTCATCCGATTGTTTAGGGTTCACATTCATCAGCACCCGGCTGAGTTCCTCCATCAGGGGAAACTTTTGTTCAAGGGTACTTGCCTTGGCCATTGCCATGCGGAGTGAATCCACCGCTGCCGCTTCCTGCGAACGGGCGGACACTGATACAATCAAAAGAAGTATAACGGGGATGAGGCGGCGTATGAGGGTCATAGCAGTATATCTTGTTGGTGCTCTCTTGTTGGTG
>CAZLRY010000634.1:0-1810 GCA_964561675.1 uncultured Chitinophaga sp. | reverse complement strand
CCAGCAGTTGCAGCATAAAAGTAGAGAATAGTTTAGGGCGATCCTGCAGATCGGTCACCCGTACAATGGAGATCATGCCGCGTCCGTCTTCACTGATGCGCATCAGGTCATCCACTTCAAAGCTTTTTTCGCCAAAAAATACATCAGCTCCCTGTTGTTGCAGTTCGATCACTTTACGCAGGATGGTTCCGGTGGAAGTGGTGGAGATCTTTCCGTATGTTTTTTCCAGTTCGGCTTTGCCTTCATCACTCACAAACTGCAATACTTTGACAAAGTCTTTCAGGTCCAGCAGGGGCAGTTTGTTATCATCGCAGTATTTGAAGATCATGGCTACAAAGCCACCTTGTGTATCATTGAGTCCAAGAATTTTTGAGAGCAGTACAGGGCCAAACTCACTCACCGTGGCCCGGAGTCTTACCCCTTTCTGGTTGCTCAGGGTGAGCAGGTCTACCGGAGAAGCTGTGGGCGTAAATGTAATACCGAGTTTCTGGCAGCGATCATTGATTTTATCATTGACCGTTCCTGCAGCCGCAATCCCGCTCAGGTCACCCTTGATATCCATCAGCAGTACCGGAATACTCGCCGCACTCAGACCTTCAGCCAGCACCTGCAGGGTTTTTGTTTTCCCGGTACCGGTAGCCCCGGCAATCAACCCGTGGCGATTTAATGTTTTAAAAGGAATGGCCACATCGGCCCCTGGCACCACCTGTCCATCGAGCATGGCGCTGCCCAGTTTAAAAGATTCTCCCTTGAAAGTATAACCGGTTTTTACGGTTTCTAGGAATTTGGCAGTATCGGGCATGGTTGAAGATTTGGGGGGAAAGTTAGGATATCCGGATGAAGAAAGAAAGAAGTCGATAGTCATTAATCTATAGTCGTTTGTCTGGTCTTACTACTGACTACTGACTCCCGACTCCCGACTATAATTCTTCCTCCCTCTCCAGCATCAAAATCGCTCCCTGGGGCACGATAAAGTATTTTTCATTTTCGTACATGATTTCCGTGGCGCCGCTGAGCAGGAAGATGGCCAGGTCGCCTTCTTTGGCCTGCAGGGGCAGGTATTTCACTTTTTCCTCATCGGTTTTCCAGGGTTCGTCTTCCATCGGCATGGGAATGGCATAACCGGGACCCGCTTTGATCACATAACCCTGCTGGACTTTCTCCCTTTCCTGGACCCCGGGAGGAAGGTAGAGCCCGCTGGCGGTTTTTTCATCCGGGCGGGTGGGTTTTATGAGGAGACGGTCACCTATTATGATTAATTTCTTCAAACGGTTGTCGGGGGTGATATGCATGGCACAGTTTTTATTCTAATAAGTAAAAGCCTGACAGCAGCAAGTACGAGGTACGAAGTACAAAGTACGACCCTTCGATACGTCCCGCATGAATAATTTCATCGGCCCAGAAAAAATACTTTGGCGGGACTACTCAGGGTGACAAGGAGATTCCGTAAAACAAAAAACTGAGAAAAGTGCGAAATACGAGGTACGAAGTACGGGAAACCCTGTTTTAACAAAAAATTCGGCCCGGATACTTGAACCCCTGAAATGCTTTAACTTTATTTGTCACCAATATAAAACCACCAGATCATGGAAGCGAAGAAACCTAAAATTTTATTGTGCGAAGATGATCCCAACCTGGGAACTGTGCTGAAGAATTATCTTGAGTTAAATGACTACGATGTTACCCTGGAAAGGGATGGTCGTCTCGGACTGGCCGCGTTCCAGCGGGAGAAATTTGAACTTTGCCTGCTGGATGTGATGATGCCCAATATGGACGGATTCACCCTGGCGGAAGAAATACGCGATGTGGA
>CAZLRY010000633.1:0-1814 GCA_964561675.1 uncultured Chitinophaga sp. | reverse complement strand
GGCAGGCAGGGCTACGGAGGACAAGGCTAGAAGCAAGAAGCTAGAAGCGAGAAGAGCGTGAAAGATCGGCGTACAGGGGTTTACGGGATGTCCGGTCCCCTCTCCTGAAGGAGAGGGGGTAGGGGGTGAGGTTTTGCGAGGGTGGAAAGGCACCCCTCACTTATTCATCTCAAAAATCTCCTCCAGCAGTTTCAGCTGTTTTTCCAGCGGCATCGCGGGATCGAAGATCATGATATTATACAGGAGATCTTTGTGCCGGGCAAAGAGATAGGTGTTGTTATTGTTTTTGTCTTTGGCGTTCCAGATTACAAAGGCTTTTTCCTTATTCTCCGCTATTTTTTTTACTTCCATTTTTTCTTCATCCCGCATATAATCCGCATCCCATTGGTAATAGGCCTGGGCCGAAGTAAAAGCATCCTGGTCTTCTTTATAAAAGGGGAGTTTATTGGCCGGCAGTACCGCGATACCCACTTCGGTGGAATCCTCATTGATAAAGAAGACCTGTTTGCTGCCCTGAAGCACTTGCTTAAATTTCCAGTTACCGGGCAACATGACTTCCGCTTTGTAGTTTGAGTATTTCAAGCTCGTGGTATCGGTAACGGGATAAAAAGCAAAACACTTTTCAGCTTTTTCCTGATCCCTGACCAGGCAGAGTTGGTTACCCGCACTGATTTTCCCTTTATACAAGGTTTGCTGCAACCCTTCCAGCTTTATATCTTCTGTACCCTTGTTATTAAGATCGAGGTATAGCGAGTCGCCACTGATGATATATTTTCCGCGTTGGGAATATTTTTTATACCGGCCAAACCACCGGTTCACTGCTACCGGGTCGAGGGTACTCACCGCCTGCAGGTATACGCTGCTGTCTGTATAAAAACGCAGGTACGTAAAAATTTTAAAATCAGCACCACCCTGTACCGATCCGGATTCAACTATATAAATACCGTTGTAGGTGAGTGAGGACGGTTGTTGGGCACTGATTGAAAAATAAAAGCTACAGGCTGCCAACAGGAGAACGAAAATCTTTTTCATATGAAGTGGTTGTTATAAAGAGAGCGGTAAATCTATTCAAAAGAAAAGGAAACACAGCTGATTAAAACAGCACCCCAAACCTGATATTCACGGGTATCGTTGGCAGTATGCTTTTGCCGGGCTTACTGGCGGAGTAATATACATTGGGATCGATGGGTTTTAATTCCATTGCCCCCGGATTATTCACCCCGCTTCTGTTGGTGGATTTATATTTAAAGCCAAATCCGAAGGACAGATCCAGGAAAAATCGGTTTGACCGGATCTGCCAGCCGGCTTTTCCGCTAAAGCTGATGGCCTGTTTATCCACGCTAAACGTGTCCAGATATGGAGGGTTACTGTTTAATGTATAATTTGACTGGTCATCATAATTTACTTTGAAGAAAGAGAGATTCAGGGCAAAGTAGGGGTGGATGTTTTTCTTTTTTTCCGCTTTGTACCATTTACGTTCAATGCCACCGGCAAAACCTCTGTATTGCTCAAATGGGGTAATATGAATGGGATCCCGCATCAATCCGAGATTGAATTGTACAGACCTGCGGCTATCGGTCATCCGTTCCCAGGTAAGGTCAATGCCCGGGTTAACCGGATCCAGCCATTTCAGCAGTGAAACAGCCAGTCGGTTTTGAAGAGCCGGTTGCTGTTCTTTTTCCTGTGCATACAGAGTTGAGAGGAGGGGAAATTCAATAAAAAGTAAGAACAGTAAAAAGGTCAGCAAATAGTGCTTTTTCATTTAACCGTGTAAGCTATTGATTAACGATCCATATTTTATTGACAGGGATTAT
>CAZLRY010000632.1:0-1817 GCA_964561675.1 uncultured Chitinophaga sp. | reverse complement strand
TAATATTCTACTTTCCCTCCATGAACGTCCGCCTGAAGCCCGAGAAATACCTGAAATACCTGTACCTCCCGAATCTGTTTGCCACCAAAAGGACCGGCGAGATCCTGTCGGTGAATCCTACGGTTATTTCCCAACGGGTGGATGCAACAGAAGTGTCGGTGTCTGTATATGACTATACGGCTGAAAGCCTTGAAGAGAAGAAATCGGATAAAGTAGAGTCAGTCTTTCATTATAAAGACACCCCCTCTATCAGCTGGATCAATATTGACGGAATCCGGAAATCGGATGTGGAAGCCGCCTGTACGAATTACGGGATTCACCCCCTGATTATTGAAGATATCCTGAGTGTGGACCAGCGGCCGAAAATGGATGAAGTGGAAGGCGTGCTCTACTGCCTGCTGAATATGCTTTACTTCAATGAAGAAAAGAAAACCGTGGAGACCGAACAGATCAGCATGGTGCTCGGCTCCAATTTTGTCATCAGTTTCCAGGAAGATCCCTCCCGCGATGTATTTGATCCGATCCGCCACCGGTTAAAGATTCCTAAAAGTCAGTTGCGGCAACGAACAGCGGACTATCTGCTGTATTCCATGATTGACCTCGTGGTGGACAGTTATTTCCTGATCATGGAGCGATTGGGAGAACAAATTGAAGCATTGGAAGAAGAAGTGGTCCGCAAAAGTAATAAACGTTCCCTCGCCCGTATCAACCAGCTGCGCAAGGAACTCATCGTACTTAAAAGAAATATCGCCCCGGTTCGCGACCTGGTAGCCGGCATCATCCGCAGCGAAAGTGAACTGCTCGATGACCGTACCACCAAATACTTTAAAGACGTCTACGACCATATCATCCAGGCCTTCGACCTCAGTGAGAACTACCGTGATGTAATGATGAGTGTGCAGGACCTCTACCTTAGTAATGTAAACCTCCGCCTCAATGAAGTCATGAAGGTAATGACCATCGTGACCTGTCTCCTCGCCCCCGCCACCGTGATCGGTGGTATCTTCGGGATGAACTTCGACATTATCCCTTATGCCCACCACAGTTTTGGCTTCTACTTTGCGGTAGGACTCATGTTCGCCATCCCGGTGGTTATGCTTTATATTTTTAAGAAGAGAGGGTGGTTCTGAGTTTTTCTTCGTCACCCTTCGATACGTCCCGCGGGAATTCTGTTCTCCTGCCCTGAAAATCATCTTTTGCGGGACTACTCAGGATGACACGAGCGTCATGCTTTCAAGAAGGCTCCGATGAAGCACTTTTCAATTCTCTGATTCACTTGCAACTGTTCTACTTTTGGAGCCTGATGATCGTGTCATCCTGCCTGCCCCGCCTCATGCGGGGAGTAGCCGCCAAAACATATCATCAGGGCAAATGAATATTGTTTCTGCGGCGTATCGAAGGGTGACAATGTAGATGATCGTTGTCATCGTGCCTGCCCCGCCTCATGCGGGGAGTAGTCCCGCACAAGATTCATTTCAGGGCAAGTGAAAAAGTCGTGCGGGACGTATCGAAGGGTGCCCGCTAAAGAACAATAAGATAAAAATCATACGCCCCATCCCTCTACATTCTGTTTATTTATTTTACATTTAACATGAAACCCATTAACCCATTTTATGATGAATGCTTCCCGCAGGCGCCTGCTGAAGCTGCTTGCCCTCTCTGCAGGTGCGGGCTCTGCCCGTGCTATCTCCGCTTCGCCCGCCACCATTGATCAGACACTCGATGCCCTTTTTCGTGAACTGGCCGATACGGTTAAACTCACCCTTTACCGGCCGGAAGACCTGTTGGAACTGGAACTGGTGTTTACCGGGTACAAA
>CAZLRY010000631.1:0-1821 GCA_964561675.1 uncultured Chitinophaga sp. | reverse complement strand
TGTTTTGGTTTTGGATTCGGGATGTTTGACGCCAATAATATGCCGATACTCTGCCAGTTTGTGTCCAGGAAATACAGGGCTACTGCTTATGGCCTCATGAATATGGTTGGGGTATTTGCCGGGGCATTTATTACTGACTTACTAGGCAAGTCAACAGACAAAGGAAACCTGGGTAAAGATTTTGCGATGCTGGCCGGCATCGTATTGGTGGCCTTACTCATTCAGCTTTTCTTTCTGCGGCCAAAATCGAATGATTTTGCCGAATAACAAATAAAAGGTTATGTCTTATACAACTAACGATTTACGGTCACTGAAGGAGTTTTATTCCAGTCAATTTCTGACGAATACGGTTCCCTTCTGGTTCCCCCGTTCATTTGATACGGAGTATGGCGGCTTTTTACTCATGCGGGATACGGATGGTTCGCTGATTGATGATGATAAAGCCGTATGGATCCAGGGAAGGGCTACCTGGTTGCTTTCCACGTTATACAATACGGTGGAACAAAAACCCGAATGGCTGGAAGGCGCCCGGCTCGGATATGAATTCCTGAATAAATATTGTTTTGATACCGACGGACAAATGTTTTTCCATGTAACCCGTGATGGAAGGCCGATCCGCAAACGGCGCTATTTTTTCTCCGAAACTTTTTATGTGATCGCCGCGGCGGCCTATGCAAAAGCAAGCGGTGATGAAGAAGCAGCCAATAACGCCCGGCGTGTTTTTGGCCAATGTATTGAATACGCCACCACCCCCGGATTACTGACGCCCAAGTACACGGACACCCGTCCCGCCAAAGGAATCGGTGTACCCATGATCATGATGAACACGGCGCAGCAGCTCCGGGAAACCATTGGTGATCCGCGTTGTGACGAATGGATTGATAAATGGATAGCAACGATTGAAACCGATTTTGTAAAAGATGATATTAAATGTGTGATGGAGCAGGTGGCGCCTGACGGGAGCATCATTGACCATATTGACGGACGAACACTCAATCCCGGTCATGCCATTGAAGGTGCCTGGTTTATCCTGCATGAAGCAAAAAAACGGAACAATGATCCCCGCCTGATCAACCTGGGCTGCCGGATGCTTGACTATATGTGGGAAAGAGGCTGGGATAAGGAATACGGCGGCATATTATATTTCAGGGATGTATACGATAAACCGGTACAGGAATACTGGCAGGACATGAAATTCTGGTGGCCCCATAATGAAGTGATCATTGCCACCTTGTTGGCTTACTTAATGACCGGTGATCAGAAATATGCGGAATGGCATAAGCAGGTACATGACTACTCCTACCAGCATTTTCATGATACCAAAAACGGAGAATGGTTTGGGTACCTGCACCGGGATGGCAGCATCGCCCAAACGGCTAAAGGAAATTTATTCAAAGGGCCTTTCCATCTGCCCAGGCAGGAATGGTATTGCATGCAACTGCTGAAAGAATATATAAAATGACATGAAAGCCATTTTCTTCATATGGTTACTACTGCCCCTGCCGGCGCTTTCGCAATTAGAGATGGGGAAATACTTTTCCGGAAATATGATGTTGCAAAGGGACGAACCGATACCGGTCTGGGGCAAAGCAGCACCCGGAAGTATTGTTGAAGTAACCTTGGGCAACCTGACCCGTAGCATTGTGGCAGCCAGCGACTCCACCTGGAAGCTGCAGCTGCCTGCACAAGCAGCCAACCATCAACCCCAATCGTTGAAGATAAGCAACGGGGATACGGCCGTACAGTTTAACAATATCCTGATAGGTGATATCTGGATCTGCCTCGGACAAAGTAATATGGAGTGGCCGATGATCCGGGAGA
>CAZLRY010000630.1:0-1823 GCA_964561675.1 uncultured Chitinophaga sp. | reverse complement strand
CTTTCCAGTGCTGGGGTACAGAATCGATATGATAACCCGCAGGCAGTTCGGAATAGCTGTAGGCCGGGTACCAGTTGAGATTGAACTGGTAGGCGACCCTTACAGAATCAAGTACAGAGTTCACGAAGTATACATCTTCCACCATACCACCACGGGTAGTGGCTGATTTGATACGGAGTCCGTTGTCGGTATGTTTGGCGGTTAAGTCGGTACAGTAAATATGACGGATACTGCCGGAGGTCTCACTGCCAAGCGTCACCAGTCCGGCACCCCGGCGGGCAATGGATTTACGGATCACGACATACTCAGTAGGTTTATTCACCCGGAGACCGTCCCAGTCACGACCGGCTTTCAGACAAAAGTTATCATCATTGCAATCAATATCACAGTTCTGGATGAGTGTCCAGGTACTGGAGTCCACATCAATCCCATCGGTACTGGGACCGCTGCCATCTTCATTGTTGCGGATCACCACGCCATCTACGGTGAGGTAAGATGAATAGAGTAATTGGATAGTCCAGAAACCTGCATTTTTAAATGTCAGTTGACGGATACTGATATTGGTGGAGGATTGTACTAATACCGTACGCACCCGCTTGGCATCATAGTCCACGATCCAGCGCAGTCCTTTCTTGTCATACTCTTTCCGCATGGCCCAGTATTTATCCCAGCAGAATTTGCCCCGGGCATTCACCACGCCATCACCCGTAAGGGCGGCATTTTTTACTTCCAGGAAATTCAGCAGGGCCGCGGGCCAGGTGGTTTCGATACCGGCAATGCGGGAATACATATCGGGATAGTCCGCAAAATTCACGGATCCCAGCAGGGTTACGCCCTTATCAATTTTCAGATTCACATTGCTTTTGATAAAGAGACTGCCACTCACATAAGTGCCAGGTAAAAATTTTACGATACCGCCGCCGGCTGCTGCACATTTATCAATGGCTGCCTGGATGGCCTTGGTACTCACCACCGCGGTATCACTCACGGCACCGAAATCATTAACGGTAAATACCTTTTTACCGGAAGGAAAAGTTTTTGCTCCCACTTTGGTCGTCCAGGCCGGAGCCGCTACCTGGGACATGGCTGTACCGGCGAGTATCAAACAAGTAAACAGGGCGAACGAGATGCGCTTCTTCATAATCATTTTTATTTATCAGTCCGAAAAGGGATCGCCGGCAGTCCTGCCGCGTTGACCAGGTTGGGCATCGCGGTTTCCTGCCAGGCAAAACGGATATACTTTGGTTTCCTGAGTTTGGGTGCGGTGATGATCAGTTCATCGCCGGATATCTTTACATCTGCCGGGACAAATTTTTTATCCTTTCCGGCTAACATAAACCAGTTGGCGGGCTTTGCATCCGATGTACGTAATACACCACCGGTATTGGAAAAACTGACCCACATCTTTTTTCCCTTTCTTTTCGTTTTCACGAAAGCCGGATGAAAGGCTTCTTTTTCGGTCTTGCCATATTCGGTAGCCAATGCCTGTGCAGCCATCCGTTGTCCGATGATCCATTTGTAAGAGGGATGAATGTCTTTGAGGTTATCAACGAGATCCGTGGTCACCACCATATAAGTGCGCAGCAGTTTAAGGCAACGGGCCTGTGCTTCCCAGAACAGCGGCAGCAGTTCGGCCGTATGCGCTTTGGGATCTTTGCGGGCCGAATAGAGATAGGGGGCAATCTGTACGGTGTAGAAAGGCAGGTTATCGTCTTTAAATGCTTCGCGCCAGCTATCTTCAAATACCCGCATCTTTTCTTTATAGGTATCCTGGTCCTCGATCATGCAATTGCTTTCACCCTGGTACCACAAAACGCCTTTGA
>CAZLRY010000629.1:0-1851 GCA_964561675.1 uncultured Chitinophaga sp. | reverse complement strand
TGGTTGCATAGTTGAATAAGGCAAATCGATAACCCATAAAATGTTCCATCAGGGTGTATTCCATGTGCAGTGTGTTGCCGATGGGTTCCCATTTTATACCGTCAAGACTATAGAAAAAACGGGCTTTGTCGGCTTTATTCCGGAAATCACACTCGATTTTAAGGTGCACAGCCGATTGTAGCAGGGGAATTGTTTGTATTTCTACCGGTGTATTGGATTCGGCATTTGTCATAAAGAGATACTTTTTCCCATCCGTCATCTTTACCCCTACTTGTCCGAATTTTCGTTGAAAAGCGGCCAGTCCGGCTACATCTCCTTCTTTCATTCCGGAAACATCGATCAATGTACTGCCTGAACACAGCGGCCCGAAAGTCCGTTGTGTCAGGGTGTTTCTTGATCTGACAAACAGGGAGTCCGTTCGTCCTGTGGTGAGCCGCAGAAAACCCTTGCGTGCTGTAACAGACCAAAAGCGGTTATCCGGATTGTGGTTCCACTGCCAGACCAGGGGCAATGCCCGGTCCTTTTTTTTACGGGTAAACTCATCGGAGGAAACGATCCCGGGAATTAGCCCTTTGGAAACAGGTAAATCCAGTGCTTCCGGGATCTTGCCGTTTTTCCCAAAAACAGGCCAACCATTTTCCCATTGAACTGGTACGAAATAGGGAATACGTCCAACCGACCCATAATCACGAAACAGGTAAGCAAACCATCGGCCATCAGGTAAGTCGATCAGACTGCCCTGCGCCACGCCAAGATCCTGTAATCCCAACCGTCCTTCCCATGGGCCTGTGAGTTGTTGTGCCCGGTGTACGACCACGGTGCGCATACCGCCTCTAGGCCAGGTGATATTGAACAGGTAATAATAACCATCTTTCTTTATGAGTTGTGAACCTTCAGCACCCAGCCCGATATTTGTGCCGGCGGGCAGACTGGCATTTTCAATAACGACTTTATTTATACCACTTTCCAGTACACCTGACAGATCTTTTTTTAATTCCACCAGGCTGAGTTTACCGTTTCCATACAAAAGGTATATGCGTCCATCCTCATCAAAGAAAAGCGAGTGGTCATGAAAGGAGGGGCTGAAGGATATTCGCTTCCAGGAACCTTTTTCAATATTTCGGGTGGTATAGATATAGGTCTTATTGGTGGTTGATGAAAAGGTAGACACATAATAAGAGCCCTTGTGATAACGGATCGAGCTGGCCCAGGAGCCGCGGCCATAAGCGCTTTTGCCATTGTTCAGGTTCAGTGCATCTACATCCGCCAGTGTATCATAGGCGTAATTGATAATCTTCCAGTTGACCAGGTCATCGGATTTCATGATCGGTACACCCGGACTCATGTGCATGGTGGTGCTACTCATATAATAGGTCTTGCCCACCCGTACCATGGAAAGATCCGGCACATCCGCAAATAGGATGGGGTTCTGGGGGGATGCTGTTAATTGGCTAAGCATGACCGGAAATAACAGAAGTATAATTTTTTTTACTGGCATTTTAATTTTTAATTAACAGCGTTATCTTTTTTAAATCAGCTATTGCCGAACTGTTGCCATACCAGATTTCATACTCACCAGGAGTGACGGCCATTTTTAATTGGGTGGCATCATAAAATTCAAAGGCAGATGAATTCAGCGGAATGGTTACCGCTGTTGTTTTACCGGAATCTACAGCGGCCCGTTTATATCCTCTCAGGGTTTTGACCGGTCCGTCAGGATCATTCGTTTTTTTTATATAGACCTGAACTATTTCAACTCCATTTCTGTTGCCGGTATTGGTTACCGGGATAGTGAGATTCAATTCTTCCCCTGCTTTTATACTTATTTTATCCAGGCTGGCCTCCCCAATC
>CAZLRY010000628.1:0-1855 GCA_964561675.1 uncultured Chitinophaga sp. | reverse complement strand
AACAGGAGATAAAGGAATATGTGGCGGAAGTGAAGCGGAATATGGGGGATGGGTTCCTGTAAAAAACATATTTTCTGATTAAATAGACCCCGGTTTACGCCGGGGTTTTTTTTAACTTAGTGAAAACTATTGATGTTCCCCTACCTCAACACCCTCTTCCTCGACATTGAAACCGTTCCTCAGGAACCCTCTTTTGATGGGTTACCGGAAGAGTGGAAAAAACTATGGGAACTGAAAGCGCAGCACCTGATCCGGAATAAAGAGGAGGAGACCGCCGCCACGATCTATCCGCGGGCGGGTATCTATGCAGAGTTTGGAAAAATTATCTGTATCAGTTGCGGGTTCTTACAAGGGTCTGGGGTTGATAAGAAAATAATTCTGAAGTCTTTTGCGGGGGATGATGAAAAGCAGCTGCTCACTGACTTTATTGATATGCTGAAAAAATGGTCAGCTACCGGCAGCCGTCATCTATGTGCCCACAACGGCAAGGAGTTTGACTTTCCATATCTCTGCCGACGGATGATCATCAACAACCTGGCGATTCCGTCCATGCTGAATATAGCAGGCAAGAAACCCTGGGAGATTCCACATCTCGATACGATGGAACTCTGGAAATTCGGAGATTTTAAAAGTTATACCTCACTCAATCTGTTAGCACATACACTGGGAATACCTACTCCAAAAGACGATATTGATGGAAGCATGGTGTGGGAAGTATACTGGAAAGAAAAGAATCTGTCACGCATCGTCACCTATTGCCAGAAAGATGTGATTACCGTAGCGCAGGTTTTATTGCGCATGGGCGGAGAGAGCCTGATACCTGAACATAATATTGAAATAAAATAAATATGGAACGAATTAATTATTCCTCCGGCGCCAAATGGGAGGATATTGTGGGTTACAGCCGCGCCGTTAAGATTGGTAATACAGTTGAAGTGACGGGTACCGTAGCCGTGGACGCCAATAACGAACTCGTCGGTAAGAATGATGCGTACGCGCAGACCCGTTTCATTATTGAAAAAATAGAAGCGGTATTAAAAAGAGCCGGCGCCTCCTTATCCGATGTGGTCCGCACCCGGATGTTTGTCACCGACATCTCCCGCTGGGAAGAATACGGTCGTGCCCATGGCGAATTTTTCAGTACCATCAAACCCTGCACTTCCATGATCGAAGTAAAGGGACTTATCGATCCGGAGTATTTGATTGAGATTGAAGCGACGGCGATATTGAATTATTAAGGCCGCATACAGTAGCAAGTCTCCGGGTAAAGATTATTAATTTTTGGGGGGCATAAAGAGGCAGGACTCCGGGTAAAGATTATTGGAGTCGTTTAAGGTAGCTGAATTTATTAATAGTATTTTTTGTTATTCCGGAATGATATTAATTAATAATCAACCTGTCGGCTACTTTCTACTGTATGCGACCCCAATAATTAATAATACCCTGTCGTTCGGTGACAACGAGCACTACTTGTCATGGTGCCCGTCCCGCCAAATGCGGGAAGCCTGCCTACCGGACAGGCAGGCTTGCCGAACCACGACTAACCAACATTTCTAAATATTCCTTTACTTTTAAACATGGTTTCTTTCAATAAACGTTGGTTTAAAATAGCAGCCCTCTTCAGTAGCTTTCTGATCCTCCTGGCATCCTGCACCGAACACAAAAAGCCCACCGCCGAACCCACACCGGTAATCACCCCGCTGTCACCAATTGTTGATAGCCTGCTCATCACCGACAGCAGCTGGGGGCTGATCCGACAGGACATGAACTATTCGGATCTGAAAGTGATTTACGGAGAAAGCAATCTCAAAGACGAACGCATCTGCGGACCTGAATGTGTGGACTCCGTGGATGT